>JAUXRT010000503.1 GCA_030681635.1 Reyranella sp. | reverse complement strand
CCGAGGTCTTTTCGATTGGATTTGGGCCCGAACTGTTCGGCTGGACGGACCGCCGGGGCACGCGATGGAAAGTGTCGGCCATCCCGCTTGGCGGCTACGTGAAATTTCTGGGCGACAACGACGAGACCAGCGCGACACCGTCCGACGCCGCGCTGTCGGGCGCTCCCATGAAGGGCGCTTTCTTCTCCAAGCCGCTTTATGCACGGGCCGCCGTGGTGCTCGGAGGGCCGGCGGCGAATCTATTGTTCGCATTCCTGGTCCTGACGATCGTGTTCTTCATCGCCGGTGAGCCGTACTCGCCGGCCACGGTCGCGGTTCAGGTCAACGGTCCAGCCGCCAAGGCGGGCATGCGCACCGGCGACGAGATCGTTCGCCTCGCCGATCGGCGGATCGACCGTTACGAGGACATCCAGGACTCGCAATTCCTCTATTGGGCGAAGCCGATGGCGGTCGAGTATCGTCGCGGCAACCAGCTGCTTCATGGCGAGATCGTGCCGCAATTCTGCGAACGCACGGACCGCTACAACAACACGCTACGTTACGGTGAACTGGGGCTGGATCAGCTCATCCGCCCAGTCGTCGGGGGATTTGCGCCGAACGGCCCGGCCGAGGCGGCCGGCCTCAAGGTCGGCGATTTGCTGCTCGAGATCGACGGCAAGCCCGTGGAGTATTTTTCGCGCATCCCCGAACTGATCGGTGCGCGCGCCGGCCAGCCCCTGGTGGTGAAATACGACCGCGACGGACGGCGCGAGGAGACGACGATCGTTCCAATCGCCGACAAGGTGGTCGATTGCGCCGGCAAGGATCAGGTCGTTGGCCGTCTTCGCATTCGCCCGGCGGGCGTCACGGAATTCCGCAGCCATGGCGTGCTGGGCGCGATGGGGGCAGGCGTGCGCGCCGTCTGGGGCATGACAACGATGTTCTATACGTCGATGGCCCAGATTCTGACGGCCACCCGCCCGGTCGACGAACTGGGCGGGCCGATCCGCATCGCCAAGGCGGCCGGCGAGGCATCACACGCCGGCTGGATCGGGATCCTCAACCTCGTGATTGCCCTGTCGGTCGTGCTGGGGGTATTCAACCTGCTGCCGGTGCCGATGCTCGATGGCGGTCATTTGGCGATGTATCTTTACGAAGCGGTGCGGGGAAAGCCGCTCAGCCTCAAGGCGCAGGAGCTTGGTCTGAGGGTTGGTTTTGCCTTGGTGATCGGCATGGCACTGGTCGCAACATTCAACGACATCAGGCTCCTGCTGAAGTGACTGAATGGTCATCAGCGGGGGGCGAATCGGGAACAAAAGGGGTGGCTAAGCCATTGATCCCGGTCTATGAAACGGCGGTCCTGAGTATGGCCATCGGCAGGTCTGGAAGATGCCGGGGGTGAGTTTGATCGTTCGTTGGGCCGTCCTGGCCATCTCCTTAGTTTTCGCATTCGCCACCACGGCGCACGCCCAGCGCGGCGGTGCTCCCGCGGGCACGATTTCGGCTGTTCAGATCGATGGCAATGTCCGCGCCGAGCGGGAGACCATCCGGTCTTACCTTCAGCTCAAGGAAGGTCAGCCCTACGATACCGCAGCCGCTGACCGCTCCCTGAAGGCCTTGTTCGCGACAGGCCTATTCTCGGACGTGGTGATCGAGATGCAGGGCTCGACCCTGGTGATCAAGGTCACGGAAAACCCGATCATCAATCGCGTCGCCTTCGAGGGCAACAACAAGATCGATGACGACAAGTTGCGGGATGAGGTGCAATCGCGTGCCCGCCAGGTCTTCACGCGGGCGCGTGTGCAATCCGACGTCGAACGCATCCTCACCATTTACCGCCGCGGCGGCCGCTACAATGCTTCGGTCGAGCCCAAGATCATCAAGCTGGAGCAGGGCCGTGTCGATCTCGTCTTCGAGATCAACGAAGGCGACGTAACGGGCATCAAGCGCATCACGTTCGTTGGCAACGAGGCCTTCAGTGACGGCACGTTGCGCGGCAAGGTCCGGACCACGGAGAGCGCCTGGTGGCGCTTCCTGTCCTCGGATGACCGCTTCGACCCGGATCGCCTCAACCTCGATCGCGAGTTGCTGCGCAAATTCTACCTTTCCGAGGGCTATGCCGATTTTCGCGTGGTGTCGGCAGTCGCCGAACTGTCGCCCAACCGGGACGGCTTCTTTCTCACCTTCACGATCAGCGAGGGGGATCGCTACAAGTTCGGCGAGGTCGACGTTACGACCCGCTTCCCGGGACTGGATGTCGATGTTCTGAAGTCCTATCTGCCGATGAGCGAAGGCGACTGGTACGATGCCACCGACGTGGAAAAGACCATCACCTCGCTATCCGACGTCGTGGGCGCGCTGGGCTATGCCTTCGTCGAAGTCCGCCCGAATATCCGGCGAAACAAGGATACCAAGACGGTCGACGTGTCCTTCGAGGTCCAGGAAGGGCCGCGTGTGTATGTCGAGCGCATCAACATTTCAGGCAACACGCGCACCCTGGACAGGGTGATCCGGCGCGAGTTCCGCCTTGCCGAGGGTGATGCCTTCAGCTCCGCCAAGCTGCGCCGCAGCCAGGAACGCCTGCGTGCCCTCGGCTTCTTCGAGAAAGTCGACATTTCGGCGGCGCCCGGCTCGGCACCCGACAAGACCAATCTCGAAGTCCAGGTCGTCGAACAGAGCACCGGCGAAATCTCGTTCCGTGCCGGCTATTCGACCACTGCCGGTATCGTCGGCGACATCGCGATCAAGGAGCGTAATCTCCTGGGCAAGGGCCAGGAAGTTCGCCTCGG
>JAUXRT010000486.1 GCA_030681635.1 Reyranella sp. | reverse complement strand
CCGAGGTGTGGATCCTCGGCAGCTCCGACTACGGCGCCCAGGTCGCGGCCCTGTTCGGCCTGCCCTACTGCTATGCCTGGTTCTTCAGCGACGGTGCCGGCGGCAAGCGCGCCATCGACCTCTACCAGCGCACTTATAGGCCGAGTGCCCGTCATCCCGAGCCGCGCGCCGGCCTCTGCGTCTGGGCGCTGGCCGCCCCGACCATGGAGCAGGCGCAATACCACTTCACCTCGCGGGCCCTCTCCCGCATCAACCGCGACAAGGGCATCCTGGTGCCGTTGGAGTCGCCCGAAGTCGCCGCGGCAGCACCGCTCACTGTCCACGAGCAGGCGCGCATGGAACAGTTCCGCAAGGACTCCTTTGTCGGTACGGGCCCCGAGGTCGCGACGCGGATTCGCGACCTGGCGACGGAAGTCGGCGTCCAGGAAATGGCCGTCGTCACCTGGACGCACGACGAGGAAGTGCGACGCGAGAGTTATAGCCAACTCGCGAAGGCGTTCGACCTCAAGGGTTAGACCTGCTGGGCGCGCCATGAGCGCGCAAGATGCGCGCGGTCCGGAAGATTCATGATCTGCCGGACCGCGAGCGTCCTCAGCGCGGGGGTTACCCCGCGCGACTCGCTCAAAAGCTACCTGGCTTCGGTCCAGCTTTCGGAGAATGCCAGCGCGCAGGTGCTGAAGGGCCGGCCCTCTCGGTCGCGCTTCCACGGCAGGCCCTTGGCCTGGATGCCGTCCACCGTCAGCCGCGCGCCGAGCGCCGGCACCAGCACGGTGCAGACACCGTAGGGACGCGGGTTGGGCGCCTCGTTGGGATGGGTGTGGATCAGCAGCGGGTCGCCGATATCGTACCAGGTGAGCGCCACCTCGGAATCGGCTGCCGAGACATGCTCGGTCCAGAAATAGCGCGGGTCGCCCGACCGGCCGAACTCGGCATCGATCACCGGAATGGCGAGATCCTTGAGCTCGGGATTGAGCATGCCCTGCACGGTCTGCTGCAGCCAGCGCGCCATGGCGATGTTGTCGGAATAGATGCGCCAGCGGCCCTGCGTCAGCTCGCTCTTGAGATAGAGCACGTGGCCCGGCCCGGCCGGGCAGAACAGGATGCGCCAGAAGCTGGCTTCCGTTGAATTGGGGTCGCCGTCCTTTTCGCTGAGGCGGATGAACGGGTTTTCGCCGGTGACGATCACGCGGTTGGGGTCTGCGACGGGCATTCTTTATCTCCCTGGAGGAACCGCCTGGTCTCTGGCGACGTTGGGCTTGAAGGCGAGCCGCATTCAGCGGCGGGCGACGCGAGCCTATCGAGGAGCAACAGCATGGGTCAATCGTTTCGCGTCGCCATAGGCGCCGCGCTCAGCATCGCAGCCTTTGCCGGCAACGCCTATGCCCTCAACGATCCGCCCTCGCAGGCCGGGCGCCTCGCCTATACCGAAGGCACGGTTTCCTTCCACGACGACCAGCAGGCCGGCTGGACCCCGGCCGTCATCAACACGCCGCTCACTTCGGGCGATTCGATCTGGACCGAGCCCAATGCCCGGAGCGAAGTCTCCGTCGCGGGAACGCGCGTGCGCATGGACGGCAGCACGCAGCTCAACCTGCTGGCGATCGAGGACAACCAGACCCGCCTGCAGGTCGGCCAAGGCCGCGTCGACATCAAGACATTCGCGCTCAACCCCAACACGCCCTATCAGATCGTGACGCCGCGCGGCACGGTCAACCTGCGCCAGCAGGGCGACTATTACGTCGAGGCCGGTTCCACCCAGGATGCGACGCGCCTGGGCGTCCGTGCCGGCGCGGCGCAGATGCAGAGCCTCAACGGCCAAACCGTGACGGTCAATCCAGGCCAGGTGGCCGAGGTCTTCGGCGACACCGGCGCGCTCAAGCTGCGCACCCTCAACACCGCGCCGCCGGTGCAGCCGGCTTCGTGGGCCGCCCGCGATCGCCAGATCAACTACGATCCGCCGTCGCAATATGTGTCGGCCGGCATCACCGGCTATGAGGACCTCAACAGCTACGGCAGCTGGAGCAACGACAACCAGTACGGCAACGTCTGGACGCCGCGGTCCGTGCCGTCGGGATGGCAGCCCTACAAGCAAGGTCACTGGTCGTATGTGAAGCCGTGGGGCTGGACCTGGGTCGATGACCAGCCCTGGGGTTATGCGCCCTCGCACTACGGCCGCTGGGCCAACAGCAACAATCGCTGGGTCTGGGTGCCGCCGCAGCGCGAAGCGCAGCCGGTCTATGCCCCGGCCCTGGTCAACTTCATCGGCGGTATCCAACTCGTGCAGGCACTGCTGGGCGGCAACACGTCTCTTGGCACGCAAGCCAGCGCGCCGGTGGGCTGGTTCCCCCTGGCGCCGCGCGAGGCCTATGTGCCGTCCTACAGTACCGACCGCGCCTACTACACCCGCCTCAACAGCTCCAACGAGGTCCAGGCGCAGGCGCTGGAAGATCGCTGGCAGCGGGCGCAACGCCGCGAAGCCTATATTGCCGGACAGAATTCGGCTCTGGCGAATCAGCGTTTTGCCACGGTGATCCCGTCCAGCGTGTTCGTCGGCTCGCAGCCGGTCGCCCGCGCGGCCCTGCAGGTGTCGGCCGCACAGATTGCAGCCGCGCCAGTCGCTCCCGTCTCGGCGCCACCCGCGCCGACCGCCTCGATTGCGGCCGCACCTGCCGCCACTCCGGCCGCAGCCGATCCGAAGGCCGCAACGCCTGTACCGGCTGCCGATCCGAAGGCCGAGGCGGACGCCAAGGCCAAGGCGGAAGCCCAGGCCAAGGTCGGCGCCAACGCGAACCTGCCGGTCGCCAAGACCGCCGTCGCCGACATGCCGACTCTTGCGCAGCCCACGACGACCGCCAAGCCTGCAGCGCCAGGTCCCAAGCTTGCGACAGCGCCGGCCACGCCGGCTGCTACGACCAGCACGACGACCAGCACGACGGGCACTGCGACAACCAACGCCACGGCCACGCCGCAGGCCAAGGTCACCGCCCCGCCGCTCGTGCCGCGCGCGGGCGCCGCACCGCCGGTCCTGAAGGACGACAAGACACCGGCTGCGCCTCCCGCCGCCGCACCGCAAGCCAAGGCGCCAGCCGCCAACGACACCAAGACGCCGAGCGTGCCGAACGCCGTTCCCCCGGCGCCGGCCAAGCCCGACACAACGGCCAAGCCGGCCGAGCCGCCGAAGGCTGCGACCCCGGCCACGCCGCCGCAGGCCAAGCCTGACCCGGTGAAGCCCGCCGACGCGCCGAAGACGGAAGCGCCGAAACCCGACGCGCCGAAAGCCGCGGCACCGCCGCAGGCTCAGCCGGCGCCCGCCGCGCCGCGTCCGGCGGAGATCCGGACGCCGCCCGCCGACACCAAGGTCCCGGAAAAGGGCGCCGCCGTGACACCGCAGATTCCTGCGCCTGTTGCAACGCCGGCCGTCCAGCCGCCGAAGCCGCCGGTGCAGGTCGAGCCGAAGATCGCCGTGCCGCAACCGCCGGCGCCCGTCGTCGTGCCGTCGGCCGCGAAGCCCGCCGCCGTCGACAAGGACGACGAGCCCAAGAAGGACGACGACAAGAAAGACGACAAGAAGTAGGCCGGCCTAGAGCACCTGGTTGCGCAGTACCTTCTCGTCCCGCCACAGGCGGTCGAGATTCTCCATCAGGATGTCGAGGACGTTGTCCTCGTAGGCGCGCGTCTCGCCCGCCGTGTGGGGCGTGATGAAGACATTGGGCATCGCCCAGAGCGGCGAGGCCGCCGGCAGCGGCTCGTCGACCGTGACGTCGAGCGCCGCCGCCCAGATCCTGCCGGCCTGCAGGGTGGCGATCAGCGCCGCCTCGTCGGCCACCTTGCCGCGAGCGACATTCACGAACACCGATGACGGCTTCATGGCCGCGAAGGCCGCCGCACTCATCAGGCCGGTGGTCTCGGGCGTGAGCGCGCAGGTGAGCGCCACGAAGTCGGCATCGGGCACCAGCTTCACCAGGTCGCCCATGCCGTGAATCGAGTCGGCGCCGTTGGCGCCGGCCTTGGGATCGCGTCGGATGCCAACCACCTTCATGTCGAAGGCCTTGGCGAGCTTGGCGAGGTGGCTGCCGATTCGGCCCATGCCGACCACCAGCAGCGTCTTGCCGCCCAGCTCGTCCTCGCGCTGGGCAAGATCGCCGATCATGCCGCGCCAGGTCTTCTTGTGCTGGTTATCGCGCGCCTCGGGCAGGCGCCGGGCGATGGCCAGGATCAGGGCGATGGCGTGCTCGGCCACGGCGCGGGCGTTGACGCCGGCGGCACTGGCCAGGCGGATGCCCTTGGCGCCCAGCAATTCCTTGGAATACTGGTCCATGCCGGAGCTGATCGATTGGATGAATTTCAGCTTGCCGGCGTGCGGGATCAGGTCGTTCTTCCACATGCCGGAAGCCAGGACGACATCGGCCTCGCCGATCCGTTTCACCAGATCGTCGTAGGCACGCACCTCGAAGCACTTGATGCCGGTGTCGCGCAGCTCGAACCGATCCTTCATCCGGTATGCCGCATGCGCAAAGCAGATCGTCAGACTATCCCGCGTCGGAAACATGGCACTCCCCCTACACAAGGTGTCAGACTAGCCCGAACTGGACCTCAGGGGGAAACAACATGCGTCGTAATCCGCTTCGTGAATGTCTCAATGCCGGCAAGCCCACCGTGGGCACCCACATCCTGTCGGCGTGGCCGACCCTGGTCGAGCTGATCGGCCATTCCAAGCAGTACGACTATGTCGAATTCACCGCCGAGTACGCGCCCTTCACCATGCACGACCTCGACAATCTCGGCCGCTCCTTCGAGCTCATGGGCATGTCGGGCATGATCAAGATCGAGCAGACGCAGTACACCCATCAGGCGATGCGCGCGATCGGCTCGGGCTTCCAGAGCGTGCTGTTCGCCGACATCCGCTCAGTCGAGGATGCCAAGGCGGCGGTCGACGCGGTCCGCGCCGAGACGACGATGAGCCGCGGCGCGCGCGGCCGCGGGCGCCTCGGCGTCGGCATGCGGCGCGATGTCGGCACGGTGCGCACGGGCGGCACGCCGGACTATGTCGACGCGCTGAACGAGGTGGTGATCGCCATCATGGTCGAAAAGAAGTCCTGCGTTGACGACCTTGACCGCATCCTCTCGGTGCCCGGCATCGACATGGTGCAGTTCGGCGCCTCCGATTTCTCGATGAGCATCGGCAAGACCGGTCAGTATGGCGATGCCGAGGTCCTGGCGGCCGAGACCAAGACCATCAAGATGGCCCTGAAGAAGGGCCTGCATCCCCGTGTCGAGCTGCGCGACCCCGCCCAGGCCGGCCGTTACCTCGAGATGGGTGTAAAACACTTCTGCATCGGCTGGGACGTCCGCATCCTCGCCGACTGGTGGGACACGCAAGGCGCCGTCATGCGCAACCTGCTGAAAGCCAAACCCGGCAAGGCAGCAGCAAAGCCGGCGCCCAAGGCTTCTGCCAAGCGCGCCAATGGCAAGGGGCGCGGCAATTACGCCTGAGACCCCGGCGAGTCCGCCGCCCGTTGTACCGCCTATGGCGCCGCGACGTCCGTCGCGGCGCACGCTGCACGGCGTCACGATCGCCGACGACTATGCCTGGTTGAAGGACGAGAAGTGGCAGCAGGTGCTGCGCGACCCGTCGCTGCTCGACCCGGACATTAGAGCCTATCTCGAGGCCGAGAACGCCTACGCCGAGACCTTCCTGGCGCCGATGCAGGCGCTGCGGAAAGCGCTGGTCGCGGAAATGCGCGGCCGCATCAAGGAGGACGATTCCGGCGTTCCCATGCCGGATGGGCCTTTCGCCTATCTGTGGCGGTTTCGCGAGGGCGGCCAGCATCAGCAGATCGGCCGTTCGCCGCGGGCGGGCGGCGACGTCCAGATCGTCCTCGACGGCGATGCGCTGGCGAAAACGTCAGGCTATTTCAAGTTCGGCGGCACAAGGCATTCGCCGGATCATCGGCTGGAAGCCTGGAGCGCCGACCTGCGCGGGTCCGAGTTCTTCACGCTTCGGATACGACACTGGGACACCGGGCAGGACCTGCCCGATACATTGACCGAAACCAGCGGCAGCGTCGTCTGGGGCCTCGACTCGACGTTCTTCTTCTACGTCCAGGTCGACGACAACCATCGCCCGCTAAAAGTCTACCGCCACCGTCTCGGCACCCCGCAGTCCGACGACCTCCTCGTCTACGAAGAGAAGGACATCGGCTGGTTCACGCACATTGGAGAAAGTGCCGGCGGCCGCTTCTGCATCATCTCCGGGGGCGATCACGACACGTCGGAACAACGCCTGATCGATCTGTCCGACCCGGACGCCACGCCGCAGCTCATCGCTCCAAGAGAGACCGGCGTGCGCTACAGTGTGGCCGACCGTGGTGAGGAGCTCTTCATCCTCACAAACGACGGTGGCGCGATCGATTTCCGCATCGTCACGGCGCCGCTCGCCGCCCCCGGGCGGGTGAACTGGCGTGAACTGATCCCGCACCGGCCGGGCACCTACATCCTCGGCATGGAACTCTTCGCCGGCCATCTGGTCCGGCTTGAGCGAACGAATGCCCTGCCCTCGATCGTGATCCGCGACCTCGGCACCGGCGGCGAACATGTCGTCACCTTCGACGAGGCGGCCTACTCGCTCGACATCGTCGGCGGCTACGAATTCGCCACGACGACGCTGCGCTTCGCCTATTCGTCGATGACGACGCCGGCCGAGGTCTACGACTACGACATGGCGAGCCGTGAACGCACCTTGCGCAAGCGCCAGGAGATTCCCTCCGGCCACGATCCCGCCGCCTACATCACCACACGGATCATGGCGGTGTCTCATGACGGCGCCGAGGTCCCGGTGTCGATCCTGTATCGCCGCGACCTCGTGCGCGACGGCAGCGCGCCGCTCCTGCTCTACGGCTACGGCTCCTACGGCATGGCGATGCCGGCCTCCTTCTCGGCCAACCGCCTGTCGCTGGTCGACCGCGGTTTCGTCTATGCCATCGCGCACATCAGGGGCGGCTCGGACAAGGGCTGGTCGTGGTATCTCGACGGCAAGCTCGAGAAGAAGACCAACACGTTCGACGATTTCGCCGCGGCCGGCCGGGCACTGATCGCCGAGAAATTCACGTCCGCCAAGCGCATCGTCGGCCACGGTGGCAGCGCCGGCGGCATGCTGATGGGCGCGGTCGCCAATCGGGCCGGCGAACTCTTCGCGGGCATCGTGGCCGAGGTGCCCTTCGTCGACGTGCTCAACACCATGCTGGACGACAAGCTGCCGCTGACACCGCCCGAATGGCCCGAATGGGGCAACCCGACCACCGACGAAGCGGCATTCCGCCATATCCTCTCCTACTCGCCCTACGACAATGTGGCTTCAAGGGATTACCCGGCGATCCTTGCCATGGCCGGCCTCACCGATCCGCGCGTCACCTACTGGGAGCCCGCGAAATGGGTCGCCCGCCTCAGGGCCACCATGACCTCGGGCGGGCCGGTCGTGCTGCGGACGAACATGGGGGCGGGCCACGGCGGATCGTCCGGACGCTTCGACCGGCTCGACGAAGTCGCGATCGCCTATGCCTTCGCCCTGAGAACGGTCGGCCTAGCCGTCACACCGACGTGATCCCCGGGCGTTTGGGCTAGACAGGTCTTTGTCCGCCGGTTCATCCTGACTGAAGCTTAGCGTTGAGAAACAAAAGCCAAGCACACGGAGGAAACGTCATGTCTCAGAGGAAAGAATCCCGCCGCAAATTCATGAAGGGCGCTGCCATCGCCACGGCGGCAACTGTTGCAGCACCTGCCGTCGTCAAGGCGCAGGGCCCGATCAGCATGCGCTGGCAGAGCACCTGGCCGTCGAAGGACATCTTCCACGAGTACGCGCTCGACTACGCCAAGAAGGTCAACGACATGACCGGCGGCGACCTCAAGATCGAGGTTCTGCCGGCGGGTGCCGTCGTGCCGGCCTTCGGCCTGCTCGAAGCGGTGTCCAAGGGCACGCTCGACGGCGGCCACGGCGTGCTGGTCTATCACTACGGCAAGCAGACGGCGCTGGCGCTGTGGGGCTCGGGCCCGGGCTATGCCATGGACGCCAACATGCTGATGGCCTGGCACAAGTACGGCGGCGGCAAGGAACTGCTCGACAAGCTCTACGCCTCGATCAATGCCAACGTCGTGTCGTTCCCGTACGGCCCGATGCCGACCCAGCCGCTCGGCTGGTTCAAGAAGCCGATCACCAAGGTCGACGACCTCAAGGGCCTGAAGTTCCGCACCGTCGGCATCTCGATCGACGTGTTCCAGGGCATGGGTGCCGCGGTCAACGCGCTGCCCGGCGGCGAAATCGTCTCGGCGATGGATCGCGGCCTGCTCGACGCGGCGGAGTTCAACAACGCCTCGTCCGACCGGTTGCTGGGCTTCGCCGACGTCTCGAAGGTCTGCATGCTGCAGAGCTACCATCAGAACGCCGAGCAGTTCGAGATCATGTTCAACAAGGACAAGTACAACGCCTTGCCGGAGAAGATGCGGGCGATCATCGCCAACGCCGTCGAGGCCGCGTCGCAGGACATGCAGTGGAAGGCGATCGACCGCTACTCCAAGGACTATGTCGAGCTGCAGACCAAGGACAAGCTCAAGTTCTACAAGACGCCCGATGCCGTCCTGAAGCGCCAGCTCGAGATCTACGACGAGGTCGTGACCAAGAAGGCGGCAGACAATCCGCTGTTCAAGGAGATCGTCCAGTCGCAGCTCGCCTTCGCCAAGCGCGCGACGCAGTGGGAGCAGGATACGGTGGTCAGCCGAAAGATGGCGTTCGACCATTACTTCGGCCCGACCGCCAAGCCGGTGAAACTCTAGACGCAAGGCCGCAACGCGCGAGGTACCGCTCGCCCAACGGGCGGTGCCTCGTCCCTTTCAAGTCCGACAGGCAGAGCGCATGACCGTTGAGCGGTTCCTGCACACGATCGACGGCATCAGCACCTGGGTCGGCAAGGCGGCGGCCTGGCTGATCATCGTGCTGATGTCGGTGGTCTGCCTGGAGGTCTTCAAGCGCTATATCCTGAACGCGCCGACGGCCTGGATCTTCGACCTCAACAACATGCTGTACGGCTCGCTGTTCATGCTGTGCGGCGCCTATGCACTGGCGCAGAACGCCCACGTCCGCGGCGACTTCCTCTATAGCTCGATGCGTCCGCGCACGCAGGCGACGCTCGACCTGATCCTCTATTTCGTCTTCTTCTTTCCCGGCATCGGCGCGCTGGTCTATGCCGGCTACGACTATGCCGGCGACTCCTGGCGCATCGCCGAGCATTCCAACGTCACCGCCGACGGTCCGCCGGTCTATCACTTCAAGACGGTCATCCCGATCGCCGGCGCGCTGGTGTTGCTGCAGGGCATCGCCGAGGTGACCCGCTGCATCGTCTGTCTCAAGACCGGGGCCTGGCCGGCCCGCCTGAAGGACGTCTCCGAGATCGACGTCGTCGAGGAGCAGCTCGCCCACAGCGAGCATGTCGACGAGGCGTCGCGCCAGATGGCCATCGCCAACGCGCAGCAGATCGAAGAGGCCGCGCGGCAGCGCGGCATGGGCAGCGGAGACAACAAGATATGAGCGATCCCGCCCTCGGGCTCCTGATGCTGGGGCTCATCGTCGTCGTGATCATGATGGGCTTCGCCACGGCCTTCACCCTCATGGGGCTCGGCATCTTCTTCGGCTTCATCGCCTTCTACGACCCGTCGCACTCGTGGACGCAAAACAAGGTGTTCGACCTGATGGTCCAGCGCACCTACGGCGCCATGACCAACGACGTGCTGATCTCGATCCCGCTGTTCGTCCTGATGGGCTACGTGATGGAGCGCGGCGCGCTGGTCGACAAGATGTTCTACTCGATCCAGCTCGCCTTCCGCCGGGTGCCGGCGGCGCTCGCCGTGGCGACGCTGATCGTCTGCACCTTCTGGGGCATCGCCAGCGGCCTGGTCGGCGCGGTGGTGGTGCTGATGGGCGTCATCGCCTTCAACCCGATGCTGCGCGCCGGCTACGACGTCAAGCTCGCCTCGGGCGTCATCACGGCCGGCGGCACCTTAGGCATCCTGATTCCCCCGTCGGTCATGATCATCGTCTATGCCGCCGTCGCCGGCCAATCGGTGGTCAAGCTCTATGCCGCCGCGATGTTCCCGGGCTTCTTCCTGGCCCTGCTCTATCTCGTCTACATCATCGGCTGGGCGCTGATAAATCCCAAGATCGCACCCAAGCTGCCGGAGGAGCAGACGCGCGTGCCGGTGCCGGGCTGGGTGGAGAAATTCCAGGCCGCCTATTCGCGCAACATGTTCGTGGGCCTGGTCCGTGCGCTGGTCTCTCCGGACAAGGCAAAGGCCATCGATCTCGACGGCAGGCCGCTGGGCTACCGCGCTCTGCTCGGCAATCTCATCATGTCGCTGGTGCCGCTTGCCCTCGTCGTCCTGACGCTGTGGGCGACCTGGTGGTACGTGGTCATCCACCAGCAGGTGGTCGAGGTCGCGGCAGAATCCGGCGTGCAGCAGCTCGGCACGCCCGGACTCTCGACAGGACCGGCGACCGAGGCTGAGCTCGGGCCGGCGCCCGCCTTCTTCATCTGGTTCGCTGTCATAGCGGCCCTCCTGGCGCTGATGCTGGTCCGCTATTACTGGCGCATGGACGCCGCGCGCTTCGTGGTGCTGAAGCTGCTCACCGCGTCGGTGATGCCGCTCGGCATCCTCACCGTGATCGTGCTGGCGGTCATCCTGTTCGGCATCACGACGGCCACCGAATCGGCCGCGGTCGGCGCCGCCGGCGCCTTCCTGCTGGCCTTCCAGGCCCGCACGCTCGACTGGAAGCGGACTAAGGAGGCCGTGTTCCTGACCGCCAAGACCACGGCGATGGTGTGCTGGCTGTTCGTGGGCTCGGCGCTGTTCTCGGCGGTGTTCGCCATCCTGGGCGGCCAGGGCCTGGTCGAGCGCTGGGCGCTGTCGCTCAACCTCACGCCGCTGCAGTTCATGCTGCTGTCGCAGGCCATCATCTTCATCCTCGGCTGGCCGCTCGAGTGGACCGAGATCATCATCATCTTCGTGCCGATCTTCCTGCCGCTGCTGAAGCACTACGAGATCGACCCGATCCTGTGGGGCACCATGGTGTTCGTGAACCTGCAGGCCGCCTTCCTGTCGCCGCCGGTGGCGATGTCGGCCTTCTATCTGAAAGGCGTCTCGCCGCCCCACGTCACGATCAACCAGATCTTCAGCGGCATGATGCCCTACATGCTGATCGTCATCCTGTGCCTGGCCATCATGTATGTGTGGCCGGGCATGACGCTGTGGCTGCCGACCTATCTCTACGGCGGCTGAGCTCTAAAGCGGCTGAACCGGCGCCAGCGCGAACAGCTCCGTTTCCTCGCGCACGCCGCGCAGGCGATGGCGGCCGAGCGAGACCAGGCGATGCCGGATCGTCGTCGCCGCTTCGGCGAAGGACTGCGACACCAGCAGGCTGTGGCCGAGCGGCTCGCAGAGTTTCTCGATGCGCGAGGCCTCGTTCACCGCGGGCCCGATCACCGTGAAATCGAGCCTCTGGGCGGTGCCGACGTTGCCGTACTGCACGGTGCCGATATGGAGCGAGAGATCGAGCCCGGCCGTCTGCTGGCCGGCGGCCCGCCGCCTTGCATTGAGCGCCTCGATCAGGGCGAGTGCCTCGGTCGCGGCCTCGAGGGCGGCGGCACAGACCTCGGCGCGGCCCGCCGGGTGGACGGCGAAGGCCGCCAGCAGGCCGTCGCCCATGAACTTCAGCACCTCGCCGCCGTGGCGCACGACGGGCGTGGCCATGCATTCAAAACACTCGTCGAGCAGCGCGATCAGTTCCTTGCCAGGGGTGGTGTCGGCGATCGCGGTGAAGCCGCGCAGGTCGGTGTAG
Source organism: Reyranella sp. (assembly GCA_030681635.1). GTDB lineage: Bacteria > Pseudomonadota > Alphaproteobacteria > Reyranellales > Reyranellaceae > Reyranella. Next base: position 1,614 of record JAUXRT010000486.1, on the reverse strand, counting down.
AACAGCACGGCCTCGACGCTCAGGACCTCGCCGCGCTGCACGGTCCCGGCGAAGACGCGACCGGCGGGGCCGGCGCCGAGATAGGCGGCCAGCAGCCCGTGGCCGATCGCGCGCATGGTGACGGCCTTCACGGCGAGCGCGAACACCGGCAGCGTCTGCTTCAGCACCTCAAGATCGGCCTCGCTGTAGCCGCCCGGCCGGTCGGTGGTGAGCGAACAGACGAGCGCCAGCCGTTCGGAATGGTCGGCTTCGACCGTCCAGCCGACCTGCGGCACCAACTCGCCCATGGGAAAGACGCGGCCCAGCCATTCCGTCATGCCGGCGGCCTGCAGCTCCTCGAAGACCGGCACGCCCTTGACCGTCGCGGCGTCGGCAAGGTCGCAGCGCCGCTCGACAACGCCGTCGCGCAACATCGGCGCGAACGGGCTTTCCCGCACCATCGCCACGTCGATCCCGGCATGGCTGAACTCGAAGTGCGTGATCTCGCGGGCGGCACGATCCCAGATCCGGCCGCGCGCCCGCACCATCGGATGAAGCGTGTTCATGCCGACGAAGGCGCGCGCCATGGGCACGCCCAGGTCGTTCAGGCGGCGCGAGAAGCCGTCGAGAATCTCTTCCAGCGACATGTTGCGCAGGCCGGCATCGGCCAGCCAGTCGGTGAGGGGGATAGAATGCTTCGACATGGGCTCCGGCCATCAGGTACATCGGCGGAACGAAGATAGCCACAGTCCAAGGATACGCCCATGGCGAATGCCGATCCCGCGCCGAGGCCCCTCCGCCAGGACGAACTGACCGGGCTGGCAAAGACGGACCGCAAATTCGAGGCCATGGCCTTCACGTCTGCCGTCGCGCTCGACGAACTCGACCTGTCGGATTGCCTGTTCGTCGGCTGCACCTTCGACCTGCCGGCCGTCCGTGGCGCCGATTTCTCCGGCGCCCAATTCAAGGACTGCCGCTTTTCACCGGGCCGGTTCGCCAGTTGCAAGTTCCCGGGCGCTCGCTTCCAGGGCACCAGCTTTTTCGACGCCGACCAGAAAAAGGGGTGCACCTTCGCCTTCTGCGACCTGCGGGACGTCGACGCGGAGGAGTGCAACTTCGCAGTTGGTTCCTTCGAACGCTGTGACATGCACGACTTCCGGGCGCGGGAATGCAGCTTCCGCGGCGTGCGCTTCCACGCCTCGACCTTCACCAAGGCGATCTCGAAGCGGGTGATCGTCACGCGCGCGCGTTTCGAGGCCTGCAATTTCACCTTCACGGACTTCTCTGGCGTGTCGCTGGAGAGCTGCGAGTTCCTGACCTGCAAGTTTCTCGATACCGCCCTCTTCGACGTCAACCTCACCGACGCCGTTCTGCGCGACTGCTCGCTCGACAAGGCCGAATGGGAGCGCGCCAACCTGACCCGCGCGGATTTCCGGGGCTCGACGATCTCCGGGCTGAACCTGGCCGTGCTGTCCGGCTACGCCGGGCTGATGATCAGTGAAAGCCAGCAGACGGAACTTCTCGAACGGCTCGGCGTCTCGGTGAATCTTGACTAGCGGTTGAAGTCAGACACTGGAATCCCATGAGCGCGCGGGACGCGCGCGGTCCGGAAGATCATGAGTCTTTTGGACCGCG
>JAUXRT010000472.1 GCA_030681635.1 Reyranella sp. | reverse complement strand
TTGATCACGTCGGCGCCCATGTCGGCGAGATGTTGCGTGGCGAACGGGCCCAGCAGCACCGCCGTCAGATCGATCACCCGTACGCCCGTCAACGGTCCCGGCATTTACGCTCCCCATCCTTCTTTGTTTCGGCGCGCACTATGGCATAGCCCGAGAGGCTAAGGCATGTTGCGGGCCCTGAATGGAGAGAAGAGCTGCAATGTCTGGAGCGTTGGACGGTCTGCTGGTGGTGAGTGTCGAACAGGCGGTCGCCGCCCCCTACTGCGCGGCGCGCCTGGCCGATGCCGGCGCCCGTGTCATCAAGATCGAGCGGCCCGAGGGCGATTTCGCCCGCGTCTACGACGGCTATGTGAAAGGCGAGTCGAGCTATTTTGTCTGGCTGAACCGCGGCAAGCAGTCGGTCGCCCTCGACTTCAAGCAGGCCGAAGATCTGGCGCTGCTGCACCGCATGATCGCCAAGGCCGACGTGCTGATCCAGAACCTGGCGCCCGGTGCCGCCGAACGCGCGGGTTTCGGCTCTGCCGCGATGCGGACCAGGCACAGCAAGCTCATCACGGTCGATGTCTCGGGCTACGGCGACCACGGCCCCTACAAGGATCGCCGCGCCTACGATCTCCTGGTGCAGGCCGAGAGCGGCCTCGCCTCGATCACCGGCACCGAACATGCGCCCGGCCGCGTCGGCATTTCCGCCACCGACATCGGCACCGGCATGTACGCCCACGCCGCCGTCCTCGAAGCCTTGCTGGCGCGCCACAAGACTGGCGAGGGCCGGGCCATCTCGGTCTCGCTGTTCTCCTCGATGGCCGAATGGATGACGGTGCCGTTGCTGGCGATGGACTATGCCGCCTACGAGTGGCCGCGCCTCGGCCTCACCCATCCGTTCATCGCGCCCTACGGCGTCTACCCCAGCGCCGACAAGGTGCCGCTGCTGATCTCGATCCAGAACGACCGCGAGTTCGAGCGCCTCTGCCATGGCGTGCTCGACCGGCCGGGCCTGGAGAAGGATCCCGACTACGCCACCAACAAGGATCGCAACGCCCGGCGCGACGCCACCAACGCCATCGTCACCAAGAGTTTCGGCGCCCAGAGCTTCGAGGCGCTGGCCGCCAAGCTCGATGCTGCGCAGATCGCCTGGGCGCGCGTGAGTTCGGTCGGCGATCTTTCCAAGCACCCGCAGCTCCGCCGCACCGTCTTCACCTCGAACAAGGGTGAGGTCTCGATTCCGGCGCTGGCCGCCTCCTACCCGGGCGAGCCCGAGCGGCTGGGCGACGTGCCGACGCTTGGCCAGCACACGGACCAGGCGCGTCGCGAGTTCGCTCCCTGATGTCCAAATGGCTGACCGGCCTGCGGCTCGCAGGGTACGGCGGCGCCTACTTCTTCGCCGCCGGCGCCTTCATGAGCTACTGGCCGGTGTGGCTGCGCGACCGCGGCGTCACCGACACCGAGATCGGCACGCTGTTCATGTCGCGCCAGCTCGTCTCGGTGGTGGCCACCCTCTCGGTCGGCTGGATCGCCCATCGTCTGGGCGGCCCGCGCGGCGTGATGGTGACCCTGGGCCTCGCCGCCGTCGTCATGATCGTGGCCTACGACTTCTCCACCACGTTCCTCGCGATCTTCGCCGTCACCATGATCTGGGGCTTCCTCTGGTCACCGCCCATGCCGCTCTACGACGGCGTGCTGGTGACCGAAACCAAGCGCCGCGGCCTCGACTATGCCCGCGTGCGCATGTGGAGTTCGGTGGCCTTCATCGCCGGCACCTTCGTGGCCGGCATCGCCGTCGAGCGCTACGGTCCGCCCTGGGTGCTCTATGTCGGCCTGGCCAGCATCGTGTTCCTGGCGCCCTGCGCCCTGCTGCTGCCCGCCGCGCCCGCCCGGGCGCCCGGCGTCGAGCCTGCCCATGCCGCGATCAGGATCGGCAGCCTGCTGCGCCAGCCGGCATTCCTCTTGTTCCTCGCCGCGACCGGCCTGTGCGCCGCCAGCCACTCCGTCCTCTACAGCTTCGGCACGCTCACCTGGCGTGCCGCCGGCATCGACGACGTCACCATCAGCGCGCTGTGGGCCGAGAGCGTCGCCATCGAGATCGTGCTGATGCTGTTCGGCGGCTGGCTGCTCGCGAAGCTGGGCGTCTGCGGCCTGATCGGTCTCGGGCTTGCGGCCGGGCTGATGCGCTGGACCGCCATGGCTTTCACCACCGAGCTGTGGGCCCTCGTCCTCTTGCAGGCGCTGCACTCCTGCACCTTCGCCGCCAACCATCTCGGCGCCATGGCCTTTCTGCAACGCGCCCTGCCCGCCCACGGCGCCGGCATCGGCCAGTCGCTCTATTACGCGCTGGGCACCGGCCTCACCCAGGCGCTGGTCTTCCAGTTCTCCGGCCTGCTCTATGCCAGCTACGGCCAGCACGCGTTTCTCGCCATGACGCTCGTCAGCGCGCTTGGCATGTGCGCGCTGCTGCTGCTCGCCCGCACCTGGAAGGGCGGGCTGCTGGTCGGCCAAACCTAGCGGGCCTCCTCAGCGCGACCGACCGCGGCCGGTGACCGGCCAGATCTCGACCAGCGTGTCGCCCTTCACCACGTGATAGCTCTCGTACATGTTGACCGTCGGGTCGCAGTGCGGCGGCACCAGGATCACCTGCTCGCCGAGCGCAGGTGCTGCCTGGCCCTCCGGCGCGATCACGGCCAGATGCTCGTCGCCCATGAAGCGCGTGGTCGAGCCTTCCACCGCACCCTTCAGGATCATGGGCGGGCCCTTCTCCGTGGCCATCGCCTTCAGGCCGGCATCGACCGTCACCATGCCGGCGGTGTTGGCGCTCACCACGCGCGCATCGATCTGCAGCGCCTGCTCGAAGGTCGGCTTGTCGAGGCCGCGCAGGTCGCAGACGTTGTAGTCGTGGTCCATGAACACGTAGGAGCCGACCTGCAGCTCGGTGAAGACGCCGAGCTTGGCATCGATGAGATGCGTGCCGGTGCCCGAGCCGGTGATGATCTCGGGCTTCAGCCCAGCGGCCTCCAGCTTGGCGAGGATGCTTTTCAGGTACTCCGTGCGCTCCTCGATCTCGGCCTTGCGCTGGGCGAAGTCGACGATGTGCTGGTGCCGGCCGCAATAGAACTGCACGCCGCCATACTTCAATGCCTTCTGCTTCACGACCAGCTGCGCCAGCTCGACCGCGGCCTCGGGCGAGGCGACGCCGGTGCGATGGATGCCGGGATCGATGTCGACGATCACCGTGAGCGCCTGGCCGGCCTTCGCCGCTGCCGCGGCCAGCGCCGCCACATTGGCCGGATGGTCGACCACGACCATCAGCCCCTTCACCTTGGCGTTGAGCTCGATCAGCCGCGCGATCGCCTGCGGCGTCACCACCGGCGAGGTGATGTGCAATCCCCCGATGCCGGCCTCGCCCAGCGCTTCGGCCTCACCCAGCTTGGCGCAGCAGACGCCCAGGGCACCCGAGGCGACCTGGCGGCGCGCGATGTCGGCCGACTTGTGCGTCTTGGAATGCGGCCGCAGCTTCATGCCGTGCGCTTTCGCGAACGACGCCATCTCCGCAATGTTGCGGTCGAGCATGTCGAGATCGAGCACCAGCGCCGGCGTATTCAGCGAGCGCCTCGACCCCTGCTGGCCGATGAGATGTCCGTGCAGTTTTTGCGCTTCGCTCGTCATTTCTTCTGGTCCTCGGATTGAAGGTTGCGCACGACCATGGCTTCGCCGGTCGAGCCGCGGTTCACGCCCGCGCTTTTCATGAAGATGTTGTCCCGGCCTGTGCCCCACAGCGCCACGCCCTGTGCCAGCAGGCC
>JAUXRT010000466.1 GCA_030681635.1 Reyranella sp. | reverse complement strand
GGCCTGCTTCCGCCTGCATCAGGAAGTCGTAGCCTGGCCAGTCCTGGCGCGCGTTGCTGCGACCGTAGGCCGAGATGTGCAGGCAGACGATCGAGGGCTTCAGCTCCTTCAGGCTCGCATAGTCGATGCCGAGCTTGGCGGGCTGCGTGCCGCGCAGGTTGTTGACGACGCAGTCGGCAGTCTTGACCAGCGTCTCGAACTGCCGCCGTCCCTCGGCCGACTTCATGTCGATCGTCACGCTCTTCTTGCCGAGATTCCAGGCCTGGAAATACTCGCTGTCGTCCTTGCCCAATTTGTAGGGCCCGACCTGGCGCGAGGGATCGCCGTCGGGCGCCTCGATCTTGATCACCTCGGCGCCCAGCTCGGCCAGGAACATGGTGCCGTACGGTCCGGCGCCGAACTGCTCCAGGGTCAGCACGCGGATGCCTTGCAGTGGCTTTGAAGCGGGCGGCGTGGCGCTCATGTGATGGCGTTCCGCTTGACCCATTGCTTGGCGATGATGATGCGCTGCATCTCGTTGGTGCCTTCGCCAATGCAGGTGAGCGGCGCATCGCGATAGAGCCGCTCGATGTCGTACTCCTTGGAGTAGCCGTAGGCGCCGTGGATGCGCATCGACTCGATGCTGTTTTCCAGCGCCGCCTCCGAGGAGAAGAACTTGGCCATGCCGGCTTCCATGTCGCAGCGCTCGCCGCGATCGAAGATGTCGGCGGCGTCGAGGGTCAGCAGGCGCGCGGCGCGGGCGCGCGTCGCCATCTCGCCGATCTTCAGTGCGATCGCCTGGTGCTCGACGATCGGCTTGCCGAAGGTCTTGCGGATCTGGGCGTAGCTCGTGGCGAGGCGAAGCGCGCCCTCGGCGATGCCGACGCCGCGGGCGGCGACGTTGATGCGGCCAAGCTCCAGGCCGCCCGCCACCTGGGCAAAGCCCTTGCCCTCGACCTCGCCGATCAGGTGGTCGGCCGGGATGCGGTAATCCTCGAAGATCAGCTCGCCCGAATCGATCGACTTGTAGCCCAGCTTCTCGAGCTTGCGGCCGACGCGGAAGCCCGGCCCCTTGGGCGTGATGAAAAGGCTCATGCCGGTGTGGCGGGGATTGGCCTGCGGGTCGGTCTTGACCAGCATGGCGAAGCAATGGCCCTCGATGCCGTTGGAGATCCAGGTCTTGGTGCCGTTGATCACGTAGCCGTCGTTGCCGTCGCGCTTGGCCACCATGCGGATCGACTGCAGGTCGGTGCCAGCATCGGGCTCCGTCAGCGCCAGCCCGCCGCGGATCTCGCCTGTCGCGAACTTGGGCAGCCAGTGCTGCTTCTGGCGCTCGGTGCCGAATTTCTCGACCGCCAGCGCCAGCATCAGGTGCGAGTTGAAGATGCCGGTGATCGCCATCCACACCGAGGACACGCGCATCACGATTTCGGCGTAGGTCCGGGCCGGCAGGCCGAGGCCGCCATACTCGGGGCTGATGGTGGCGCCGAACAGGCCCATTTCCTTCATCTGTTCGACGATCTCGGCCGGCCAGCGGTCGGCGTGGTCGAACTCCTTGACCCGGGGCGCCACCTCGCGCTCGATCCAACGGTCGATTGTTGCCAGAAGCTGGGCCTCGTCGGCCTTGTCGATGCTGTTCATTGCGTCCTCCCGCGCCGTCATCATGCCCGATGCGCGGAGGTGGACAAGGCCGCGAAGCCTCTGGTCGAAACTAGTGGTCGAAACTAGCGCGCCAGCAATTGCCTGATGTGCCGTTCGAGATCGCCGTGATGATAGGGCTTGTCGATGAACGGGCTGTCCTCGCAGAGGTCGCCCGCCTCCTTGGCCTTGCGCGAGACGCCCGACGTCAGGATGACCTTGAGCCGCGGCCGCTCGCGCCGGATCCATTGCGCCAGGCCGAAGCCGTCCAGGCTGCCCGGCATGTTCACGTCGGAAAACACGATGTCGGCGGCGGTGTCGGCCTTCAGGACCTCGACAGCCTCGTCGGCGCTGCCGGCCTCGATGACGCGAAAACCGCACTCGCGCAGATAGTCCGAAACCGCCATGCGGATCAGCACTTCGTCCTCGACAACCAGAACCGTCGGCTGCGATGCCGGCACCGGCTCGTCGGACTCGATCCCCGCCGCGTTCATGGCAGGCAGAACGTTCGTTCGAGCATAAGGTTGCGCTTCCTGCGGAACAAAGCCGTCGCAGCACTACCGCCGCGGTCGTTCCTCGTGCCATCATCGGGCAACACTTCGATGAATCAAGAAGGAAAGACAATGAGAAGGCGCCATTTCACCGCCGGTTTCGGCGCGACGTTGCTTGCGGCGCCGGCCCTTGCCCCCTTCGCCTGGGCGCAGGGCGAGGATTGGCCGCAGCGCACCGTTCGCATTGTCTGCCCGTTCACCCCGGGCGGCTCGCAGGACAACATCGCGCGACGCCTCGCGGCCAAACTGACCGAGTATCTTGGCCAATCCTTCGTCGTCGAGAACCGCACCGGCGCCGGCGGCTCGATCGCCGCCGACAACGTCGCCAAGTCCGCCCCCGACGGCTATTCGATGCTGCTGGGCAACATCGGCAGCCACGCCCTGGTGCCGCACCTCTACGCCAAGCCGGCCTACAACGCCTTCACCGATCTCGAGACCGTGGTCTGGATCGGCACCCAGCCCAACCTGCTGTGCTGCAGCCCGAGCTTCCCCTACGACACGATTCCCAAGCTGATCGCCGCGGCCAAGGCCAAGCCGGGCACGATCAGCTACGGCTCGTCGGGGCTCGGCACCTCGCCGTCGCTCACCATGGAGCTGTTCAAGCAGAAGACCGGCGTCGACATGACCTTCATCAGCTATCGCGGCGCCGCCGCGGCGGCCTCCGACGTGCTGGCCGGCCATGTGCCGCTGTGCATCGCCAACATCGACACGCAGATGAGCCAGGTGAGCGCCGGCAAGCTGAAGCCCGTGGCGACCACCGGCGCTGCGCGCTCGTCGGTCTTGCCCGACACGCCGACCTTCGTCGAGGCGGGCTATCCCGATCTCATCGTCACCTCGTGGTCGCTGTGGGCGGTGCCGACGGGCACGCCGGCCAAGATCAAGGCGAAGCTCAAGGCCGCGACCGAACGCGCCCTGCAGGCGCCCGACGTGATCGCCAGCATGAAGGCCGGCGGCTTCGAGCCCGGCACCATGTCGCTGCCCGACGTCGACACCTTCATCAAGGCCGAGCACAAACGCTGGGGTGAGGTCATCCGTGGCGCGGGCATCAAGCCGGAGTAACCATCCGCTCCCGGACCTGCTGGCACCCGGTCTCGACCTGGTGTTCTGCGGCACCGCGCCCGGCCCGGCCTCGTTCAAGGCCCGCGCCTACTACGCCAATCCCGGCAACAGCTTCTGGCCGACCCTGCATGCGGTCGGCCTGACGCCGGAGCGTCTCCCGCCGCAGCGCTTTCCGGAGTTGCTGGGCTTCGGCATCGGTCTCACCGACCTCAACAAGACAGAAGTCGGCTCCGACCATGAGCTGACGCCCGCGGCGATGGACGCGGGGTCGCTGCATGCCAAGCTGCGCCGCTTCCGGCCGGCTGCCATCGCCTTCACCAGCAAGAATGCCGCGGCCCTGGCGCTTGGGCTGAAGGCGCCGGCCTATGGCCGACAGCTCGATCCGCTTGAGGGCGCCGCCGTCTTCGTGCTGGCCTCGCCGTCGGGCCGCGCCCGCTCCTTCTGGACGCTGGCGCCGTGGCAGGAGGCGGCCGCCTTCGTGGACGAGCGCCGCCGCCGGCGGGAGCGCGCGGCATGACGATCGGCCGCCGCGCAGCACTCGCTGCTTTGCTCGCCAGCCCGTCGATCGCGCGCGCCCAGGACAGCGCCGCTCAACTCCGCGACCTCGCGCGGCGCGCGGCCATCTACCTGGTCCCGGTCTACGAGATGTACCGCACGCGCTGGCGGGCGACAGTCGACGATGCCAATCCCATGCGCCAGCGGCTCAACCGCTTCCGCCACATCGCGACGCTGGCCGATGCAAGGGCGCGGGCGGTGACGGCGCCGAACAACGACACGCTCTATTCGTCGGCCTGGCTCGATCTCTCGCTGGAGCCGCTGTTCCTCACCGTACCGCCGGTCGGCGACCTCTATTACAGCTACGCCTTCATCGACCTGTTCACCGACAACTTCGCCTACGTCAGCCACCGGCTGTACGGCGGCCAGCCCCCGCCGCACATGATCGTCGGCCCCGACTGGAAGGGCGATGCGCCGTCCGACGTGACGCTGGTCCGTGCGCCGACCAATTCGGTGTGGCTGATCGGGCGCATCCTGGTCGATGGGCCGGAGGAACTCGACCGCGTGCGGATCCTGCAGGCCCGCGTGTTGCTGGAGACGCCCGACATGCGCAACGAACGGCGCATCCTCGAAAGCCGCGAGCTAATGCGCCAGCGCACCGTGGCGCCGCCTGAGTCGGTGGCCGACTGGCCCGCGCCCAACCCCGCCGATCCGTTCGACCTGTTCGAGGTCGGCATGCGGGCGCTGGGCGAGAGCCCGCTGCCCGAGCGCGACCGCGCCCTGTTCGAGGCGCTGGCGCCGCTCAGGCTGCGGCCCGGCCGCAAGTTCGACGTGAGGGCCTTCAGCGAGGCCGAGCGGCGGACGATCCGCGCCGGCATCGAGCAGGGCCACGCCGACATCCGCGCCGCCGCGGGACGCCCCGGCAGGACCGTCGATGGCTGGACCTACAGCGAGCGTCATCTCGGCAACTACGGCACCGACTATCTCTACCGCGCAGCGACGGCCCTCACCGCCCTCGGCGCGCTCGAGCCCGCCGAGGCGGTCTATGTCACCTGCAACGCCGATTCGGCGGGCCGGCCACTCGCGGGCAGCCATCGCTACGAGCTCACCTTCCCCGCCGGCGACCTGCCCCCGGCGGGGGCCTTCTGGTCGCTCTCCATGTACGAGGTGACGCCGGAGGGCCGCGCCTTCTTCGTCGACAATCCGATCGGGCGCTATTCCATCGGCGATCGCACCCCCGACCTGGCGCGCGCACCCGATGGCTCGCTCACGCTCTACCTGCAGCACGAGCGGCCGACGGCTGAGCAGAACAACTGGCTGCCGGCGCCGGCCGGTGCGATGCGGCTGATATTGCGGGCTTATGAACCGGAGAAGCAGATGATCGAGGGACGCTATCGCGTCCCGGCGGTGCGGCGGGTCGGCTAGACGCCCGGGTCAGGCACAGGCTCAGGCGCTCGGCTCAGGCGCTCGGCTGGGCGCGCTGGGATTCTTCCTCGGCCTTGGCCTCGATCGCTTCCATGTCGTCGTCGCTCAGGCCGAAGTGATGGCCGATTTCATGGATCAGCACGTGCCGCACGATGTGCGGCAGGTCCTCGCCCGACTCGCACCAGTAGTCGAGGATCGGGCGGCGGTAGAGGAAGATGCGGTCGATGTCGTTGGCCACGTGACCGGCGCCGCGCTCCATCATCGAAACGCCCTGATAGAGACCGAGCAGATCGAACGGCGTGTCGAGCTGCATCTCCTTCTCGACCTCGTCGGAGGGGAAGTCGTCGATCTGAATGCGCACGTTGCCGACATGCTTGCGGAACTCCTCGGGAATCGTGGCGAGCGCCTCGGCGGCGATCGCTTCGAAGTCCTCCAGGCTGGGCGCCACGCCGAAGCAGGGCGTGCGCCGCGGGTTCGTGAACACCGGCATGACTCCCCCATATAGGAGCCGCGCGCGCTCGCCAAGCACCCGGCGAGACAGATTGTTCACCTCCCTCTCTTGCCTGCGGCTAGTGACTTGATGGGGGTGGTTTGGCGCGGGAATCGCATGGTCGCGTTTCGGCCCAAACCGCCCTAAGCTCCCGACCCGCATGCTGAGTTTCCTCACCCGCCGCCTGATTGTCGCCTTCCTCGTGGCGGCCACCGTCATGACGCTGGCCTTCATCCTGACGCGGCTGTCGGGCGACCTTGCCACATCGATCGCCGGCCCCAATGCGACCCAGGCCGACATCGAAGCGATCCGCAAGGCCTACGGCCTCGACCGCCCGGTGCTGGCGCAGTTCTTCGACTGGGTCGGCCGTGCGCTGACCGGCGATCTGGGCGAGAGCTACTTCTTCAAGGCCCGCGTCTCCTCGCTGATCGCCGAGCGCATGCCGGTCACGCTCACGCTGGGGCTGACCGGCCTGGTCATCGCCCTCGTGGTCGCGCTGCCCCTCGGCATCCTGGCGGCGGTCCGCGAGAACACCACGCTCGACCGCTGCGTCCAATTGGTGGCGGTGCTTGGCCAGGCGATGCCCAGCTTCTGGCTGGGCCTGATCCTGATGATCACCCTGGGCCTGCAGCTCGGCTGGCTGCCGATCTCCGGCACCGGCTCGTGGCAGCACTTCGT
>JAUXRT010000463.1 GCA_030681635.1 Reyranella sp. | reverse complement strand
GGCGCCACGCTGGACGTGGTCCGCCTGCCCGGCCGCACGCCGCTCATCTTCATCGACATACCCGGCGAGGGCGACGACACGGTGCTGCTCTACGGCCATCTCGACAAGCAGCCGGAGATGGTGGGTTGGGCCGAGGGCATGGGCCCGTGGATCCCGGTGCTGAAGGGCGACAAGCTCTATGGCCGCGGCGGCGCCGATGACGGCTACGCGATGTATGCCTGCTTCGCAGCGCTCCTGGGGTTGCAGCAACAGAAAATCCCGCGCGCCCGCTGCGTCATCATGATCGAGGGCTGCGAGGAATCCGGCAGCTACGACCTGCCCTTCTATGTCGATCACCTGCTCGACCGCATCGGTGACCCGTCGCTGGTCGTCTGCCTGGATTCAGGCTGCGGCGACTGGGACCGGATGTGGCTCACCACCTCCCTGCGCGGCATCGCGGCCGGTACGCTGAAGGTGCGCGTGCTGAACGAGGGCGTGCATTCGGGTGACGCGTCGGGGATCGTGCCCTCCTCCTTCCGCATCGTGCGCGGCCTGCTCACGCGACTGGAGGACGAGGCGACCGGCGAGATGAAGCTGCCGGAGCTGTTCGTGCAGATCCCGCCACAGCGCCAGCAGCAGGCCGAGGAGGCGGCGCGCGTGCTGGGCCAGGAGGTTTACCGCAAGTTCCCCTTCGCCGGGACGACCAAGCCGATGGTCGAGGATCTGGGCCAAATGGTGCTGAACCGGACCTGGCGGCCGCAGCTCGCGACGGTGGGCATGGCGGGCTATCCCGAGCCGATCGATGCCGGCAACGTGCTGCTGCCGTACACCGAGGCCAAGCTCAGCATCCGCACGCCACCGACGCTCGACGCCAAGGAGGCCGTGAAGGCGATCAAGAAGGCCCTGGAAGCCGATCCACCCTACGGCGCGACCGTCGAGTTCGACGCCGGCGAAGGCGGCCAGAGCGGCTGGCACGCGCCGCCGCTGGCACCGTGGCTAGAGAAGGCGGTGACAGACGCCTCGCAGGAAGCGTTCGGCAAGCCGGTCGCCTACATGGGCGAAGGCGGCACGATCCCCTTCATGGGCATGCTGGGCGACAAATTCCCCAACACGCAGTTCGTGATCACCGGCGTGCTGGGCCCGCACTCCAATGCGCACGGGCCGAACGAATTCCTGCACATCCCGACCGGCAAGCGCGTCACGGTGGCGACGGCGCTGATGATCGCGTCGCACTTCACGCGGAAGGGCAAGTAAGGGCTAGCTGCCCAGCTCTTCCTTCAGCATCTCGAGTTCCAGCCACTCGGTTTCGGCGGCATCGATCTCGGCCTGGGCGGCGCCGAGGCGGGCGCTTTTCGCGGCGAAGCCCTTGGGGTCGCGGCTGTAGAGGGTGGGGTCGGCCATCGCGGCATGGATGGCGGTCATCTCGGCGCGGAGCGCGTCGATCTTCTTGGGTAGCTCAACCAGCGCCCGCTCGCGCTTAAAACCCAGGCGCTTGGCCGAAGCGGGTTCCCGCGGCGCGGTCTTCGCCTTGCGCGGCGTGAGGCTCACCGTCGTCGGCATCTCGCGCGGACCGCGCTGGGAGAGATAGTCGGTGTAGCCGCCGGCATATTCGGTGGCAGTGCCGTCGCCTTCCAGGGCCACGGTCGAGGTCACGAGCCGGTCGAGGAAGTCGCGGTCGTGGCTCACCAGCAGCACGGTGCCGTCATAGTCGGTCAGCGCCTCCTGCAGGAGGTCGAGCGTGTCGGCGTCGAGGTCGTTGGTGGGCTCGTCGAGGACCAGCAGGTTGGACGGCGCGGCCAGCGCCTTGGCCAGCAGCAGGCGGTTGCGCTCGCCGCCCGAGAGCGTGCGCACCGGCTGGCGCGCCTGCTCGTCGCGGAAGAGATACTCGCGCAGGTAGGTCATGACGTGGGTGGGATGGCCGCGCACCAGCACATGGTCGTTGCGGTCGGCCAGCGTCTCCCACGGCGTCTTGTCGGGATCGAGGCCCATGCGGCGCTGGTCGATGATCACGGGCAACAGGTTGGCGCCGAGCTTCACCGTGCCGCTGTCGGGCTCGAGCTCGCCGATCATCATCTTCAGCAAGGTCGTCTTGCCGGCGCCGTTGGGACCGATGAGACCGATGCGGTCCTTGCGGAAGATGCGGGTCGAGAAATCTTCGACGATCACGCGCTCGCCCCAGCGCTTGGTGATGTTGCGCACGGTGATGGCGAGCGCGCCGGAGGATTCCGCCGCGCCGACCT
>JAUXRT010000427.1 GCA_030681635.1 Reyranella sp. | reverse complement strand
GGCCTGGCCGCGGGCTCGGCCTTCGCCAGCTCGGTGGTCGGCTATCGCGGCGCCACGCTGGCGCTCGATGCCGGCTCGCCCTGCCTCGGCGCCGCCGGAACCTTGTTCTGGAGTCAGCTCACCCAGACCGTGCTGCTCGGCGCCTGGCTGCTTGTCCGCACGCCCTCGGTCGTTCTGGGCGTGCTGCACCAATGGCGGCTGTCGCTGTTCGCGGGCCTGGCCGGCGCCTCGGCCTCGGCGGCCAGCGTGACGGCGCTGGCGCTGGAATCGGCTTCCAACGTCCGGACCCTGATCCTGATCGAAGTGCTGTTCACCTATTTCGTGTCGCTGCGCATCTTCCGCGAGACGATCAGCCGGCGCGAACTCGCCGGCATCGCCCTGGTGGTGCTGGGCGTCGCGCTGGTGCTCTCTTCAGCGAACTAGGCCAGCAGCTCGCGACAACCGAGATCGTCGAAAGCGAGGTGGATGCGTTCGAGGTTGTTCCACCAGATCACGGCCGGAATTTTGCCCGCATGCTGCCAGATCGGCAGCGTGACCAACCACAGCACCGACAGGCGATAGTCATCCTGCAGGGCCTGCCGGTCGTAGCCCTGGACGCCGTGCGCCATCAGTTCGTCGTGATAGGCGTCCAGCAATCCTCCCTCGGTCCGCTTCCGCCGCTCGGGATACCAGTGCATCGCCATCATATAGCCGAGGTCGGCCGTCCCGACGCCGAGCCGCCACGTATCCCAATCGAACAGTTTGGCATCTCGCGGCCCGCCGGCCTTCGACAGGAAGCAGTTCCAGACATGGGCGTCGCCGTGGACGACTGTCATGTGGTGGCGTCTGCGATAGCGCGCGACCAGGCGAGGCGCTTGCTCGAGCAAGCGCCGATAGAGCTCACGCCGCTCGACCGAAAGCCGGTCGCCGAGATCCTTGGCGAAAAGCGCGAAGTTATCCGACAGGCGTTGCGTGAACTGGTCCATGGCCGCATCGTCCGGCCATTTGCTCACTATCGTGCCGAGGCGGGCATCGTCCCACCACGCCGCGTGGAAGCGCGCCTGCGTGCGAACGATGGTCTTGCACTGTTCGACCGTGGGCGGCACCGGCCAGCGCGTCGCGATGAAATGCGAGTCCGTCAGATCTTCGAGCAGGAGGTGCCACGCCTTGGTTCCGGCATCCCAATGGGCGTCGAAGCAGCGCGGAACGAGGCCCTCGGGCGTCGCCGATGCGACTTCTGCATAGAACGCGACTTCATTGCGGCCGCCTTCCCACTCTCCGCCAGGTCCGCCAACCAGACCCGTCTTCAACATGAGCGACGGAGGCGCGCCGGCGGGCGCGCCCTCGTAGGTCAGGCGCAGCCGGAAAATGTACGACACGACGGTCGCGAACGATTTTTCGACCGTCACCTCGGTGACGCGGCCGTCGCCCAGAACGCCGGACCGGCGAAGCGCTTCGGTGATCTGCTCGGCACCACCCGCTTTCGGCAGTGATTGCATCGTTGACCTCTGCTCTTGTGCACCGACAATAGCCTAATGAACACACATCCGCTTTTCGCCTATGTCGGCAGCTATACTACCCCGGGTCGCAACGGCCACGGCAACGGCATCAACGTCTATCGCGTCGACCGCCGCACCGGCGCCTTCAGCCACGTCCAGCACCTGGGCGGCCTGGAGAATCCCTCGTTCCTGGCCATCGATCGATCCGGACGTTTCCTCTATTCGGTGCACGGCGATCGCAGCGAGGCGACGGCCTTCGCCATCGACCAGCGCACCGGCCATCTCGGCCTGATCAACCGCCAGTCGACCGGCGGTTACAATCCGGTGCATCTCGCCCTCGACTCCAGCGGCTCGTTCCTGGCAGTGGTGAACTACGGCTCCGATTCGTTGGCCGTGTTGCCGGTGCGGAAAGATGGCGGCCTCGGCCCCTACACCACCCTCACGCCGGTTACTGGCACGCTGGGACCGCACCGCGTGCAGCAGCGCAACATGGCGCCGCACCATATCCCGCTCGATCGTCAGGGCCGCTTCTTCTATGTGCCGTGCAAGGGCTCGGACTGCGTCGTGGCCTGCCGGCTCGACGGGAAGCGCCGCGTGCTGGTCGAGGCCGCGCGCGTGACGGCTCGCCCTGGGGCCGCACCACGCCATATCGACTTCCATCCGACCAAGGCCCTGGCCTACGTCCTCAACGAACTCGATTCGACGATCACGAGCTATCGTCAGGATCGCCGCACCGGCAAGCTCACGCCGCTGCAGACCGTTCCCTCGACGCCGTCCGACTTCACCGGCTACAGCACCGGCGCGGAGATCTGGCTCGATCGCCGTGGCCGTCACGTCTACGTCTCAAACCGCGGTCACGACAGCATCGGCGTCTTCGCCGTGGATACCGCCAAGGGCACGCTCACTCCGAAACAGTGGGTGCCGACACACGGCAAGACTCCGCGCTTCTTCGCCTTCGACCCCGCCGAGAAGCATCTCTATGTCGCCAACCAGGACGGAAACTCGATCGTCACCTATCGCGTCGGCCGCGACGGCCGGCTGGCGCCGAGCCCTGTTCGGATCAAGGTCGGCAGCCCGGCCTGTATCGTGTTCTCCCGCTAATCTGCTGGGAGCGCGCCACTCCAGTGGCGCTCAGGCTCATGAGCGCCACTGGAG
>JAUXRT010000425.1 GCA_030681635.1 Reyranella sp. | reverse complement strand
CGGGAGGCGCTTCGGCCAGGGGGAGACGTGTCGCATGTCCGCCAGCAGCCGGTCCAAGCGTGTGCTGATCTACAGCCACGACTCCTTCGGCCTCGGCCAGGTGAGCCGCTGCCGCACCATCGCCAATGCCCTCGTCGAGGCCGACGAGTCGGTCTCGGTCCTGATCCTGTCGGGCTCGCCGATGATCGGATCCTACGAATTCCATTCGGGCATCGACTTCGTGCGCGTGCCCGGCGTCGTCAAACAGCTGAGCGGCGACTACGACTCCGCCAACCTCCGGGTCGGCGTCGAGCACACGATGGAGATGCGCACCCGCATCATCCGCGACACCGCCGACATCTTCCGGCCCGACCTCTTCATCGTCGACAAGGAGCCGCTGGGGCTCCGGGGCGAGGTCGGCCCGGCGCTGCATTTGCTCAAGGAGCGCGGCACGCCGCTGGTCCTCGGCCTGCGCGACGTCATGGACGACCCGGCGGCGCTCGCCCAGGAGTGGGAGCGCAAGAAGATCGTGCCGGCGCTGCGCGACCTCTACGACGAGATCTGGATCTACGGCCTGCCGCAGATCAACAAGCCGCTCACCGGCATCGACGTGCCGCCGTCGGTGCGGCACAAGACGGTCTATACCGGCTACCTGCACCGCGAACTGCCGCTGCATGCCGACGTCCCGCACGAGATCGAGGAGATCGACGGGCCGTTCATCCTGGTCACTTCAGGCGGCGGTGGCGACGGTGAGGATCTGGTCGACTGGGTGCTGGCGGCCTACGAGCACGATCCGAACATCCCCTACGGCGCGGTCATCGTCTTCGGCCCGTTCATGTCGGCCACCGCGCGCGAGTCCTTCAAGGACCGCGCCGCCAAGTTCAAGAACATCCGCACGCTCACCTTCACCAACAACCTCGGCGCACTGATGCAGCGCGCGGCGGGCGTGGTCGCCATGGGCGGCTACAACACGTTCTGCGAGATCCTGTCGTTCGACAAGCGGGCGATCATCGTGCCGCGCACCAAGCCGCGGCTGGAGCAGTTCATCCGTGCCCGTGCCGCGCGCAACATCGGCCTGGTCGAGATGCTCGATGCCGATGGCGAAAAGGGCCGCGACCCGCAGGCCATGGCGACGGCACTGCGCCAGTTGCCACAGCAGGGCCTGCCGAGCGACGTCGTGGTGCCCGGCCTGCTCGATGGCATCGGCAATGTCTGGCGTCTCGTCGCCAAGCAGCTCATGAACCCGCACCGTGGCCCGGCCCGGCTCGAGGCCGAGGGAGCCGCCGATCCGGCGGACGTTGCCGATTCGCCCGCCGTGCCGCCCGCGCGTGCCAGGACCTAAGCACCGGCTGTTCATGTCCGTCGAAATGGGTGCACGCGTCGCGGTCGTGCTGAAGGGCTGGCCGCGTCTCTCCGAAACTTTCATCGCGCAGGAAATCGCTGGTCTCGAAGCGCGTGGCGTCGCGCTGGAAATCTGGTCGCTGCGCCGTCCCACGGACAAGGCGCGTCATCCCGTGCACGATCGCGTCACCGGCCGCGTGGTCTATCTGCCGGAGTATCTCAAGGACGATCCGCGCCGCGTGTTCGAGGGCTGGCGGAAGGCGCGCCGCCTGCCGGGCTATGCGCTGGCGCGGCAGAAATTTCTCGCAGATCTCCGGCGCGATCCCACCGCGAACCGGGTCAGGCGCTGGGGCCAGGCGCTGGTGTTGGCGGCCGAGCTGCCGGCCTCGATCGACCGGCTCTACGCCCATTTCCTGCATACGCCGGCCTCGGTGACGCGCTATGCCGCGGCCCTGCGTGGCCTGCCGTGGAGCGTGTCGGCGCATGCCAAGGACATCTGGACCAGCGCGCCTTGGGAGGTTTCGGAGAAGCTCGAGGACGCCGCTTGGCTGGTGACCTGCACCGGCGTCGGCCTGCAGCGGCTGAAGGAGCTGGCGCCGCATCCGGCCAGGGAACCGGGGCGCCTGCACCTCGCCTATCACGGCCTCGACTTTGCCCATCTGCCGCCGCCGCCGGCCGCGCGGCCGCGGCGCGACGGCAGCGATCCCGCCGATCCCGTGGTCATCCTGTCGATCGGCCGCAAGGTCGAGAAGAAGGGGTATGGCGATCTCCTGCAGGCGCTGGCCAGGCTGCCGCCGGCGCTGCACTGGCGCTTCGAGCATGTCGGTGCGGGTGAACTCTCCGAGACACTGAAGGCGCAGGCGGCATCGCTCGGCATCGCCCAGCGGTGCATTTGGCACGGCGCGCAGCCGCAGAAGGCGGTGTTTGCCGCCCTGGCGCGCGCCGACCTGTTCGTGCTGGCCAGCAAGCGGGCCGCCGACGGCGACCAGGACGGATTGCCGAACGTGCTGATGGAAGCGGCACACCAGGGCCTGCCGCTGGTCTCGACGCAGGCTGCCGCCATCGGCGAGTTCATCGAGGACGGCGTCAACGGGCTGCTGGTGGCGCCTGGCGCTCCCGACGAATTGGCCAAGGCGCTGGCGCGGGCCGTCGGTGATCCCGATCTGCGCGCGCGTCTGGCCGAGCGCGCCGGCGAGATCGTGCGCACGCGCTTTTCCTTCGACGCCGGCATCGACTGGATCGCCGGTGCACTTGGAGAACAGGGATTAGTGGGCCAGCAACGCACTTCAACGGCGCGCGCCGCGGAGTAGGTCCATGCGGGTGCTGCTGCACACGCCGCTCAAACCACCGGACAGTCCCACGCCCTCGGGTGACCGAGAGATGGCGCGCGGGCTCGCGCGCCTGCTGCGGCGGCTCGGCCATCGTCTCGTCGTGCCGCCGTTGAGCCGCGTGGCGACCGGCGTGCCGCCGCCCGAGGCGCATCTCGCGCTGGAGCGGCGGGCGCGTCTGCAGGCGGCGCGGCTGATCGCGCACTGGCGCGCCTTGCCGGCCGGTCATCCCGAGCGTTTCGACCTCTGGTTCACCTATCACTGCTACTACCGCAAGCCCGACTGGCTAGGTCCCATCGTCACTCGGGCGCTGGGCATCCCCTATGTGCTCGTCGAGGCGAGCCACGCGCCGCGTCGCGCCCAGGGACCGACGCGCCTCGGCCACCGCGCCGTCGAGCGGGCGCTGGCCGCCGCCGACCTGGTGTTGACGGTCAATCCCCGCGACCTCGCTGGCGTGCGGGCGCGGCTCCGGCCCGGGGCGCGTCAGCTCCGCCTGCCACCCTTCATCGATACGGCGCCCTTTCAGGCGGCGCCGCATGCGCCGCCTCAGGTGCCGGGCGATCCGCCGGTCCTGCTCAGTGTCGGCATGATGCGCACGCGCGACAAGCTCGAGTCCTACAAGGTGCTGGCGCAGGCCTTTGCGCTGCTGAAGGACAGGAAATGGCGCGCTGTCCTGGTAGGCGATGGGCCGGCGCGCGGCGAAGTCGAGGCGCTGATGGCGCCGCTGAACGAGGACGGCTGCGAGCGCGTGCGCTTCGCCGGCGCCATACCGCATGCCGACTTGCCGGCGTTCTATGGCAAGGCTGACCTTTACCTTTGGCCCGCGATCAACGAAGCCTACGGCATGGCCTTTCTCGAAGCCCAGGCGTCAGGCCTGCCCGTGGTCGCCGGCCGCACCGGCGGCGTGCCCGCGGTGGTGGCCGATGGCATCACCGGCCTGCTGACCCCGATCGGCGATGCCGCGGCCTTTGCCGCCGCGGTGGCGCGTCTGCTCGACCAGCCGGTCGAGCGCGCGCGTCTGGCCGCCGCGGCTTCCGTGCGGGTGGCCGCCCATCATGACGAACGCGCGGCGGCCCATGCGCTGGCCGCAGCCCTCAAAACGCTAAGAGGGAGGGCGCTCTCATGAGCGGCGTGCCTTTCGCCATCCTGCGGCACGCGCCGACCGAGTGGAATGCCCTGGGCCGCCTACAAGGCCTCACCGATACCTGCCTCAGCCCCGAGGGCGAGGCAGCGGCGCGAAGCTGGCGCCTGCCGGCGCCGGCCGATGGCTGGCAGCGGATTTGCAGTCCGCTGCAGCGGGCGCGGCGCACGGCCGAGCTGGTGCAGCCTGCCGCCGCCGTGACCATTGCTTCGGCGTTGCGCGAGATGAGTTTTGGCGTGTGGGAGGGTCGCACGCTGGTCGAGTTGCGGGCCGAAGGCGGCGCCACCTTCGCCGCCAGCGAAGCAGCCGGGCTCGACTTCCAGCCGCCCGGCGGCGAGTCGCCGCGCACCGCGATGGCGCGCATTGGCGGCTGGACCGCGTCTCTGGCGCGGGGCGGCGAGCCTGCGGTCGCGGTGTCGCACAAGGCCGCGATCCGCGCCCTGCTGGCGCTTGCCACCGGCTGGAACATGCTGGGCCGGCCGCCGCACAAGCTCGACTGGCGCGCGCTTCATTTCTTCGTGGCTCACGACGATGGCAGTGTTGCCATCGATCGTCTCAACGTGCCTTTCGAGCCCGCAAAATGAGCGCGCGTGTCTTCTTCTACGTGCAGCACCTGCTGGGCATCGGCCATCTGCGCCGCGCGGCGACGCTGGCGCGCGCGCTGGCAACAGGTGGCTTCGACGTGCTGCTGGTCTCGGGCGGGGCGCCGGTCGAGGGATTGCCGCTCGAGGGCGTGCGCTTCCATCAACTGCCGCCGGTGAAGGCGGCCGATCTCAGGTTGAAGGAGCTGGCCCTGCTCGATGGCAGGCCGCTCGACGACGCCTTTCGCGCGAAGCGCACGCGCGCGCTGCTCGACCTGTTCGAGGTCGAGGCGCCGGACATCCTGCTGACCGAACAGTTTCCCTTTGGCCGCACGCAGCTTCGCTTCGAGCTGATGCCGCTGCTCGAGGCGGCACAAGGCCGGCCGTCGGCCCCGTGGATCGTCTCTTCCATCCGCGACGTGCTTCGCCGCACGGCCTCGCCGGCGCGGGTCGACGAGATGGTCGCGACCTTCGAGGCCTTCGACGCGGTCCTGGTCCATGCCGATCCCGCGCTGGTGCGCCTCGACGACAGTTTCCCCGCCTGGCCCGACATCCAGGATCGCGCGCTCTACACGGGCTACATCGCGGAGTTCGATCCGGCGCGCGCGCCACAGGGCACGGTCGGTGCGGGCGAGGTGATCGTGTCGGTAGGCGGCGGTGCCGTGGGGGCGCCGCTCCTGCGCGCCGCCATTGCCGCCCGCCCGATGACGCCGCTGGCCGATCGCAAGTGGCGCCTGCTGGTGGGCGCGAACGTCCCCGCGACGGACCAGGCGGCGCTCGCGGAAGCGGCCAATGCCGGAATTGTCGTAGAGCCGGCGCGCGGTGATTTCCCGAGCCTGCTGCGCAACGCCGCGCTCTCGATTTCCCAGGCCGGTTACAACACCGTGGTCGAGACGCTCTGCCATGCCGATCGTGCCGTCCTGGTGCCGTTCGGCACGGCGCGCGAGACCGAACAGGCCGATCGTGCCCGGGTGCTGGTCGAGCGCGGCATGGTGGCGGCGGTGGCGCCCGACGCGCTGACCGCGGAGACGCTGGCTGCCGCCATCGGCAAGGCCTGGGCCGGCCCGTCGATCCGCAGTTTCCCGCCGGTCGACGCGCGGGGCGGGCCGGCAACCGTCGCAGCGCTACAGCAAATGGTGGCGTGATGAGCGGCTGGGAGGCGCTCGACGAGGAGCTCGAACACTGGCGCGCCGCCGGCCGCACCGCCGAACTGTGGTGGCGCGACGACGATGCCGCCGATACCGGCCCGGAACTCGACCGGCTGCTGGCGCTTCATCGCGAGAGCGCTGCGCCGCTGGCGCTGGCGGTCGTGCCGGCGCGTGCCACATCGGCCCTGGCCGAGCGTCTTGCCGCCGAGCCCGGTGTCGACCTGCTTCAGCACGGCTACGCCCACGTCAATCATGCGCCTCAGGGCGAGGGCCGGAAGATCGAACTCGGCCCACACCGCCCGGCCATGATCGTGCTGGGCGAGCTCGGCACGGGCTGGCTGGCGCTGGAACGGTTGTTTGGCAATCGCCCGCTCAATGTCATGGTGCCGCCTTGGAATCGCATCGCGCCGGCCCTGGTGCCGACCCTGCCCGAGATCGGCTTCACCGGCCTCTCGACCTTCGGCGGGCGTGCCCGCGCCCAGCCGGTGCGCGGCTTGCGCCAGGTCAATACCCATGTCGACCTGATCGACTGGAAGGGGAAGCGCGGCTTTGCTGGTACGGAGACCTGTCTTGGTGTGCTGGTGGCGTCGCTCGTCCGGTCGCGGATCGAAAGCGGCGAGCCTGTAGGGCTTCTCAGTCACCATCTTGCGATGGACGACGGGGCGTGGGATTTCCTAAGGTCATTCTGGGAAAGAACACGAACGATGTCGGGTCTGCGCGTGTGCCCGGCGCACGAGCTGTTCTCGGCAAAAAATTCCAAGGGAGGGGAGGCGCGCGCGTGAGTACCGCCGAATTGCGCTATCCACGCCAGACGTTGTGGGCCGACTATATGCGTGCCGCCGCGGGCGCCCTGCTGTGTGGTGCGCCCCTGCTGCTGCTCGACGTCAATCACTGGCTGGCCGGGTTCCTGGTGGCGGGATTCCTGCTGTTCGCCCTGTTCCTGGGCCGCACCGCGCTCAGGCATCACACACGCTACGTCCTCGGGCCGGACACGCTCTGCGCCGATGGGCCGGCCGGCACGCTGGTCGAATGGGCGCGGCTTGATCGGATGAAGCTCAGCTATTTCTCGACCAAGCGCGACCGCTCCGACGGCTGGATGCAGCTTGGCATCGGCTCGACCGGCGGACGCATGGTGAAGGTCGATTCCTCTCTGGATGGCTTTCACGATATCGTCGAGCGGGCGGCACAAGCCGCCGAGGCCTGCGGTGTCAGCTTGAGCGAGGCGACGCGCGCCAATCTGAGGTCGATGGGAATTACGGTGGCGGATCAGGAAGAATTGGCATGAACGATCTGCTGCGTGTCGAGAATTTGACGGTCGATTTCGGCGTTCATGAGGGACTCCTGCGGGCCGTCGACAATGTGTCGTTTTCGATTCCGCCGGGCGGCACGCTGGCGCTGGTGGGCGAGTCGGGATCGGGCAAGTCGGTGTGCAGCCAGGCGATCATGGGCCTGCTGCCGCGCACGGCCACGGTGTCGTCCGGCTCGATCCTGTTCAACGATCCGCGTCCCCCCCTCAACGGTATTGGCGGTGGCGGCCCGATCGACATCGCCAAGCTCGACCGCGCCGGGCCCGAGATCCGGCGCATCCGCGGCGGGCAGATTTCCATCATCTTCCAGGAGCCGATGACATCGCTGTCGGCGCTGCACACGGTTGGCGACCAGATCGGCGAGGCCGTCGAGCTGCACGGCGGCGGCCGGTTCAGCGAACTCCATTCGCTGGGTGACCAGATCGGCGAGGCGGCACGCCGCAATGTCGGCCGCAAGCTCGGCCGCGCCGAGATCGACGAGCTGACGCGCGACATGCTGCGCATGGTGGGCTTTCCCGATCCCAAGCGGGCGCTGCGCACCTATCCGTTCGAGCTTTCCGGCGGGCTGCGCCAGCGCGCCATGATCGCGATGGCCCTGGTCTGCCGGCCGGCGCTGCTGATCGCCGACGAGCCGACCACGGCGCTCGACGTCACCATCCAGGCCCAGATCCTGCGGCTCATCAAGGACCTGCAGAAGGAACTGGGCATGGCGCTGCTGATGATCACCCACGATCTCGGGGTGGTCGCCAACGTCGCCGACGACGTGGTTGTGATGTATCGCGGCAAGGTGGTGGAATCGGGCGACCTGCACGACATCTTCCGTGACCCGCAGCATCCCTATCTCAAGGCGTTGCTGCACGCGGTGCCGCGCTTCGACATGAAGCCCGGCGAACGCCAGCAGCCGATCCGCGAGATCACCGCCGCGACCGGCCATCTTCTGAAGGAGAAGGCGAGCTCGACGCCGACGCCCACCTTCAATCCCGAAGCGCCGGTGCTCAAGGTGCGCCATCTCAGCAAGACCTTCCGCATCCGCAAGGCCGACACGCTGATCGAGTCGCTGATGGGCGGCGGCACCACGCGCACCATCCGCGCGGTCAACGACGTGAGCTTCGACGTGCAGCGCGGCGAGTGCCTCGGCCTGGTGGGCGAGTCGGGCTGCGGCAAGACCACGCTCAGCAAGATGCTGATGCGCGGCATCTCGGCTGATCCCAACGAGGGCGCCGGCCGGGTCGTCTATGACGACTGGGGCCGCAAGGTCGACGTCATGATGTTGGACGGCGGCGATCTCGACCGCTTCCGCACCAAGCTGCAGTTCATCTTCCAGGACCCGTTCGGCTCGCTCAATCCGCGCATGACCGTCTACGACATCCTGGTCGAGCCCCTGGTCATCCACGGCATCGGCGACGATGCCTACCGCCGCGAGATGGTGAGCGAGCTGATGGAGATGGTCGGCCTCGACCGTCGACACCTCAGCCGCTATCCGCACTCCTTCTCCGGTGGCCAGCGCCAGCGCATCGGCATCGCGCGCGCGCTGGCGCTCAGGCCCGACATGGTGATCTGCGATGAGCCGGTCTCGGCGCTCGACGTGTCGATCCAGGCGCAGATCCTGAACCTGCTGAAGGATCTGCAGAAGCAATTGGGCCTCACTTATCTTTTTATCAGCCACAATCTCGCGGTCGTCGATTACATCGCCGACCGCATCGCCGTGATGTGCGCCGGCCGGTTGGTTGAGCTGGCGCCGGCGGGCGAGCTGTTCCGCCGGCCGCTCCATCCCTACACCAGGGCGCTCTTGTCGGCGGTGCCGATGCCCGATCCCCGCCACCGGCTCGATCTCGGCGCGCTGATGGAGGGCAAGGCCTCGGATCCGGCCGTTTGGCCGGAGCCCTTCCGCGACACCGGGAAGGAGCCGCTGTTCTGGACCGAAGCCGAGCCGGGGCACTATGTGCGCGTCGCGCGGGGAGGCGCCTGAGATGCTCAAGTTCATCGTGCGACGCGTCCTGCTGATGATCCCGACGCTGTTCATCATCAGCGCCCTCGTCTACTTCATCATCGACCTGCCACCGGGCGATTGCGTGACGTCGCAGATCGACGAGCTGCTGGCGCGCGGCGATCCCGACGCCCACCAGCGCGCCGAGGAACTCCGTTCTCTCTACGGCCTCGACCAGCCGCTGTGGCAGCGCTACTTCGAATGGGTCGGCGGCATCTTCCGCTGGGACTTCGGCCTCAGTTGCCAGGACACCGTGCCGGTGTCCGATCTGATCGGCGAGCGCATGGCGCTCACGCTGATCATGGAATCCTCCACCATCGCCTTCATCTGGATCGTGTCGTTCGTCATCGGCGTCTACGCCGCCACTCACCAGTACCGGATGGGCGACTACGTCGCCTCCTTCATCGGCTTCGTGGGCCTCTCGGTGCCCAACTTCCTCCTGGCGCTGGTGCTGCTTTATGTCGGCAAGGTCTATTTCGGCCTGTCGATCGGCGGCCTGATGGATCCCGAGTACATCGACAAGCCGTTCAGCTGGGGCAAGTTCGTCTCGGTGGCCCAGCATCTCGTCATCCCGGTGATCGTCATCGGCATGTCGGGCACCGCCGGCATGATCCGCCGGTTGCGCGCCAACCTGCTCGACGAACTGCAGAAGCAGTATGTCGTGACCGGGCGGGCCAAGGGGCTGCCGCCGATGCGCCTGCTGATCAAGTATCCGCTGCGCCACGCCATCAATCCGTTCGTGGCCGACATCGGCGGCCTGCTGCCCGACGTGATCTCGGGCTCGGTCATCGTCTCGGTCGTGCTGTCGCTGCCTACGACAGGTCCGATGCTGCTGGGTGCGCTGAAAACCCAGGACGTCAATCTCGCCGCCACCTTCCTGCTGTTCGTGGCGGTGCTGACGGTGATCGGCATGCTGATCTCGGATCTGGCGCTGGCGGCGCTGGACCCGCGCATCCGCTTCGGCGCCACGTCAGAGAAGTGAGCCGGACATGACCGACCATACCTCGACCCCGCCCCTCCCTCCTCAAGCCGGACCCGGCCGCACCCCGCACTTCGTCAGCCAGGAGAAGTGGGACCCCTACGTCGCCGAGCGCCTGACCGCCGAGCAGGAAAAGTACTACATGGCCGGCCAGTGGAAGCTGATGTGGTGGCGCTTCCGCCGCCACCGGCCGGCTGTCGTGTCGATGATCTTCCTGGCGCTGATGTATTTCTCCACCGCCATCAGCGAATGGATCGCGCCCTACGACCT
>JAUXRT010000423.1 GCA_030681635.1 Reyranella sp. | reverse complement strand
CATCCAGCTCGCGGCCATGGGCCTCAGTCACGAGATCTTTGGCGCGCGGCTGCTGCCGATCGGCACGCTCTACGATCCTTTCATCGCCCGCGGCCTCGATGCGCTGAACTACGCCTGTTACCAGGATGCGCGCTTCATGATCGTGGCGACGCCGTCGGGCGTGACCTTGGCGCCGGAGGGCGGCGCACACCAGAGCATCCACACGCCACTGATCGGCATGGGACAGCCCGGCCTCGTGTCCTATGAGCCGGCCTATGTCGACGAGCTCGCCGTGCTGATGCGGCACGGGCTCGAATATATGCAGCAGCCGAAAGGCGGCTCAGTCTATCTGCGGCTCTCGACGCGGAGCCTGCCGCAGCCGGAACGGACTCTGACGCTCGAACAGCAAGCCGACATCGTGTCCGGCGGCTACTGGTACGTCCCGCCCGAGAATGGCGCCGACGTGGCCATCGTCGCCATGGGCGCCGTCACACCCGAGGCGATCGAGGCACATGCGAGCGTGGTGCGGGACTTCGCGGGCACGGGTCTGCTGGTACTCACCTCGCCCGACCGGCTGCACACCGACTGGCTGGCGCAGCGGCGCAACCGCGGCCGCACCGTCGGCTGGGTCGATCGCAGTGCGAGCCCGGTCGAGACCCTGCTGGCGCCTCTGTCGCGCGATGCCAGGCTGGTGACGGTGATGGACGGCCATCCGCTGGCGCTTTCCTGGCTGGGCTCCGTGCGCGGCCAGCGGGTGGTGCCTCTCGGCATCGAGAATTTCGGCCAGTCGGGCGACATTCCAGACCTCTACCGCACGTATAGGCTCGATGCGGCGGCGATCATCGACGCGGTGGCGCGCGCCCTCTAAAGTGGCGGCGTGAAAGTCGACGGCAAACCCTACCGCACCATCTGGCTGGCCTCGGACGGCAAGACCGTCCAGGTGATCGACCAGACCCTGCTGCCCCACGCATTCGTGGTGCGCGACCTCCAGAACGTGGCGAACGCCACGAACGCCATCAAGACGATGGTCGTTCGCGGCGCCCCGCTGATCGGCGCGGCGGCGGCCTACGGCATGGCGCTGGCCATGGCCGAGGACCCGTCGGACGCCGCCCTCGCCGGCGCCCACAAGCTCCTGCTCGACTCACGGCCGACCGCCGTCAACCTGCGCTGGGCGCTCGACGATTTACGCGCGCTGCTGCAGCCGCTGCCGCCCGCGAAGCGTCGCGAAGCAGCTTACAAGCGTGCGGCCGAGATCTGCGACGAGGATGTCGAGATCTGCCGGCGCATCGGCGAGAACGGCCTCGGGCTCATTCGCAAGCTCAAGCCGAGGGGTGACCGCATCAATGCGCTCACCCACTGCAACGCCGGTTGGCTCGCCACCGTCGATTGGGGCACGGCGCTTTCGCCGATCTACCAGGCCCACAATGCCGGCATTCCGATTCATGTCTGGGTCGATGAGACGCGGCCGCGCAATCAAGGCGCCAGCCTGACGGCCTGGGAACTGGGCAAGCACGGCGTGCCGCACACCGTGATTGCCGACAATGCCGGCGGCCACCTGATGCAGCACGGACAGGTCGACTTCTGCATCGTCGGATCCGACCGCACCACCCGAAGCGGCGACGTCTGCAACAAGATCGGCACCTATTTGAAGGCGCTCGCCGCCCACGACAACGGCGTGCCGTTCTATGTCGGGCTGCCCTATCCCACCATCGACTGGACGATCAGCGACGGCGTGGCCGAGATCCCGATCGAGGAGCGGAGCGCGCGCGAGGTCTCGCACATGACCGGCCGCACCGGCACGGGCGAGATCGCCACGGTGCAGATCCTCCCCGACGGTAGTGCTGCCGCCAACCCCGGCTTCGACGTCACCCCGGCGCGCCTCGTGAGCGGCCTGATCACCGAGCGCGGCGTCGCGGCCGCCAGCGAAGCGGGGTTGCTCGCGCTCTATCCCGAACAAGCACGCGCCGCGTGATCCTCACGCCGGCAGTGAGGGCCACCGCCGGCCTCGGCATCACGCAGATCATCGGCTGGGGCACCACCTTCCTCATGCCCTCGGTACTCGGCCGTCCCATCGAGCACGACCTCGCGCTGCCGAGCGAGGTCGTCTACGGCGGCATCACCGTGATGTTTGGCGTCGGCGCGCTCTTCTCGCCCTGGGTCGGCAAGTCGATGGACCGCACCGGGGCGCGCAGCCTGATGGCGGTGGGTTCGCTCCTCTATGCGCTGTCGCTCGCAGCCCTGTCGGCAAGCCAGGGCCTTATAAGCTACCTGCTGTGCTGGGCGGTGCTGGGCGTGGCCACGACGCTGGCGCTGAACACGCCGGCCAGCATTGCGCTCGCCCAGGTCGCCGGCACCCGCGCGCGCCAGGCCATCGCCATCCTGGCCGTCGTGGGCGGCCTCGCCTCCACCGTCTTCTGGCCGCTGTCCGGTGTGCTCGAACCCTGGATCGGATGGCGCGGCACGCTGCTCGTCTATGCCGGCCTCCATCTCCTGGTCTGCCTGCCGGTCCATCTGCTGATGCTGCCGGGCCGCCCGACCGCGGTCCCGGCAACCACCGCCCCGCCGCCCACGGCCGGCATGTCGGCGGCGGAAAGCAACCGCACCTTCCTGCTGCTGGTGCTCGCCTTCTCGTGCGGCGCCTTCATCTTCACCGGCTTCATGGTCCATGCCATCGACGTGCTGCGCGGCCTCGGCCACGACCCCGCGACCGTGCTGCTGCTGGCCTCGCTGATCGGCCCGGCCCAGGTCTCGGTGCGCCTGGTCGAACTCATCTTCGGCCACCGCTACTCGATCATGAGCTCGGCCCTGTTTGCCGCGGCCGTCCTGCCTTTGGGCCTCGGCCTCGCCTGGCTGGCCGGCGGCAACTTCGCGATCGCGCTGCTCTGCCTGATGGCCTATGGCGTGGCCAACGGGCTGAAGGCGGTGCTGCGCGCCACGCTGCCGTTGGCCCTGTTCGGGCGCGGCCAGTTCGGCACCGTCATGGGCCGCCTCGCCCTGCCGCAGGGCATCGTCTCGGCCGCCGCCCCGCCGGTGCTGGCCGCCGTCATGGCCAGCTTCGGCGCCGAAGGCGTGCTCGCGACCTGCTTCGTCATCGCCAGCATCGCCTTCGCCGCCACGCTCGCGCTCGTCCGCACCAGCCCCCAAGTCCGGTGAAGTCCGGTGAGGTGCGGTAGACCATCCAATGGCGCCTTTTCAGACATCATCTGTCTGGAATCTGTCTGTCTGGAAATTCGCAAAGCGTTGACCGGCCTGCCCTGAACGATTCTTTTCGACTCAGGGCCGAATCGCGGACCTGTCCGGAAATTCGGCGCCGCGGGCAACGAAACACCCCTGCCGCCGTTCATGTTTCCATGACGCAATTCCCGATCAAGACCTCCCTGCTCGCCCTTCTCCTGCTCGCCGGCTGCGCCAGCGTGCCGCTGGACTCGGTGCAGGAGGATGCCAGGGGCAAGCAGTTCGCGCCGCCGCCACCCGACCGGGGATCGCTCTATGTCTATCGCCAGGGCCCGATGGGCGCGCCCGTGTCGCTGGGCGTCGCCCTCGCCGGCCGGCCCGAGACCAGGCTCGCCCAGGATACCTTTGTGTGGCTCGAGCCCGCGCCCGGCGCGATCGATGTCAGGTGCACGGGCACCGACGGCGGCGCCGACACCGTGGTGAACGTGGGACCGGGAGAGACGCGCTTCGTCGAGGTGGCCTACCGTCCCGGCCTGATGGGCAGCCGCTGCGCGGTGCGGGAAGTGACGGACACCGAGGGCCGCGCGGCGGTGCTTCAGGGCAAACGGGCGGTGGGACCGTAGACCACCGGAAGACGCACCAAGATCAGCCTGACAGAAAAACTACCATAAACCTGCTGAACTTGCAAATTCATGAATTGCCAGCAGTGCTGTCTCTTCAGGGCGTGACCCTCTGGCAGCCCGCACCCTGCCAGCGATAGCCCTGGGCCGAGCTGCTCACCATGGTCCATTCGACGATGCAGCTCTGACGCACGAGCGTCGGCGGGAAGCCGCCCATCGGCACCCACAGTCCACCATCCCACCCCCAGCCCCAACCGCCCCAGCGCGAGTACAGAGGCGGTGTGCCGGGATCGATGTAGGAGGTGTCCCAGCGCCATTGCAGGATCTTGGTCCCGTCCTCGAGCTGATAGGTGTTGTCGGGGATGCGGCCCATGCTTTTCAGCAGCCCGGCCTCGGGCGCACCGGCCATCTCGCGCAACTGACTGTCGAAGATCGCCTCACGCTCGGCGCGCGTGGAGCAGCCGGCCAGCATGAGCAGGGCGAACAGGGCAAGGAATTGACGAGGCATCGAGACCTCCACCGCGATCCCCCCAATTTTGCACGACGGCGGCCCCTGGCCAACGCTTGCGGCGCGGTCCGGGCACCAGCGGCGCTGACATAAGCGTGAACGTCGCCAGCGAGAACATCGACCGGCCGCGCCCCGCCACAATCCGGCCACGCCTCCGCACACAACATGCCGGCAACCCCTCGGCATTGCGGCCGTTCTCCATGATCAGTGAATTCATCATGGAGACCGTCATGTCACGCATTTCAACTCTCGCCGTTCTGACCATCCTGGCCGCCGCGACCGCGGCCTGCGGTGATCGCCCCGTCGACAGGGCCCTGACTGGTGGCGCCATCGGCGCCGGCGGCGGCGCGCTCGTGGGCTCGGCCGTCGGCAACCCGGTGGCCGGCGCCGTCGTCGGCGGCCTGGGTGGCGCTGCGATCGGTGCGGCCACCGCACCGAGCAATCGCTACGACTGACCTATCGATGAGTGCCCGGTCCTTAGGTGACCGGTCCAGAAGTGCCCGGTCCACGAGTGACCGGGCGCCTGAGCGAAGCCGCGTCAGGGCGCGGCGAAGACCTGCGACAGGGCTTCCTGGAGCTTCGCCCGCGACACCGGCTTGGCGATCAGCGCCGCATACGGCACGGCCCGCATCTCGGCGGCCAGGCCCGGCTCGTCGGCATAGGCGGTGCAGAACACGATCGGCATGTCAGCGCTCTCGCGGATTTTCCGCGCGGCCTCGAGGCCGCTGCCGCCGCCAGCCAGGCGATAGTCCATGAGGACGGCGTCGCAGCCCGGCGCCCTGGCCACCGCGGCGCCTTCGGTGGCGACGGTTGCACAGACCTCGTAACCGAGAGCGCGGATCATGTCGGCCAAGGACCAGGCGATGAGGGGTTCGTCCTCGACGATCAGGATCTTGCGGCTGTCCGCCGTCTTTTGATCACTCATCTTGTTCTTCCTTAGGGGCCAGGCAGTCTACTCCAAATCGGCTGTTGCAGCCACAGCATCCCAAAGACTCGGCCCCCATACGCTCAGTCCATCACGATCGTTGCCGGAGCATCGACCTGCCAGACGACACCGTCGGGCAGATAATCGAGCGCGACCTGCCCGCCGAGCGTGGCGGCCGCCATGTCGATCACCACCCTGCTGCCGAAACCGCCTTGCGTCGGCTTCACGACCGAAGGCCCGCCGCTCTCCCGCCACGTGAGGTGGAAGCGCAGCGCGCCGTCGGTGTCGGGCTCGAGACGCCAGGCGATGAGCACGGCGCCCTGCGGTGCCGACAGGCTGCCGTACTTGGTGGCATTGGTGGCGAGTTCGTGCAGCGCCATGCCCAGCATGTTGGCGGCCTCGGGCCGCAGCCGCGCCTCGGGGCCGGCGATTTCCAGCCGCTTGCCCGGCTCGGCAAAGGGCGCGAGCTGCCGCCGCACGAGCTGGCCGAGTTCGACGCCGCCGCGTGACCCCGACACGACGAGATCCTGCAGCAGCGCCAAAGCCTGCAGGCGCGCGCCGAAGCGGTCCATGAACTCGGCGGCGCCGGCCGAGCGCAGCGTCTCGCCGGCGATCGCCTGGACGACCG
>JAUXRT010000419.1 GCA_030681635.1 Reyranella sp. | reverse complement strand
AGGTCGTCGACCCGATGCAGCGCAGTTCGCCCGACTGCAGCGACGGCTTCAGCAGGTTCGACGCATCCATCGAGCCGCCCGATGTGGCGCCGGCGCCGATGATGGTGTGGATCTCGTCGATGAACAGCACCGAGTTGGGCTTCTTCTTGAGCTCGCCCAGCACCGCCTTCAGCCGCTCCTCGAAGTCGCCGCGATAGCGCGTGCCGGCCAGCAGGGCGCCCATGTCGAGCGAGTAGATCACCGATTCGCGCAGAACCTCCGGCACTTCGCCGTCGACGATCTTGCGCGCCAGCCCCTCGGCTATGGCGGTCTTGCCGACACCGGGCTCGCCGACGTAGAGCGGGTTGTTCTTAGTGCGGCGGCACAGCACCTGGATGGTGCGCTCGACCTCGTACTCGCGCCCGATCAGCGGGTCGACCCGGCCCTCGCGCGCTTTCTGGTTGAGGTCGACGCAATAAGCGGCCAGGGCCTCGTTGCCCTGCTTGGCCGCGGCATCGCCGCCGCCCTCCTCCTCGGAGCCGCTCACGCGGCGGGTGCGGGCGCGGCCCGGAACCTTGGCCTTGCCATGGCTGATGTAGTCGACCGCGTCGAGCCGGGTCATGCCCTGGTTCTCGAGGAACGACACGGCGTGGCTGTCGCGCTCCGAGAACAGCGCGACCAGGACATTGGCGCCCGTCACCTCGTTGCGGCCCGACGACTGGACGTGGACGGCGGCGCGCTGGACCACGCGCTGGAAGCCGGCGGTCGGCAGCGGCTCGCTCGGCGACTGGGTGACGATGCCTTTTAGGCGGTTGTCGACGAAGGTCTCGAGATCGTGGCGCAGACGGTCGATGTCGACGCCGCACGACTTAAGGACGGGCATCGCGTCCTCGTCCTCCGTCATCGACAGGAGCAGATGCTCCAGCGTCGCGTATTCGTGCCGGCGCTCGCCAGCGAGGCCGAACGCGCGATGGAGCGACTTCTCGAGGTTCTTGGACAGCATGGACATCGGACCACCTCGACGGAAAAACGAACTACTCTTCTGCGAACTACTCTTTCTCCAAGGTGCACTGGAGAGGGTGCTGGTTTTTGCGGGCGTAATCCACCGTTTGCGTCACCTTCGTCTCGGCGATCTCGTAGGTATAGACCCCGCAGATGCCGACGCCCTTCTGGTGGACGTGCAGCATGATCTGGGTCGCCTCGTCGCGCGTCTTCTGAAAGATGTGCTGCAGCACGTCGACCACGAACTCCATCGGCGTGTAGTCGTCGTTCAGCATCAGCACCTTGTACATCGACGGCTTCTTGGTCCGCGTCCGGGTAAGCGTAAGCGCTCCGGTCCGCCCGTCATTGTCGCCATTCCCGTCATCGCGGCGCGGCGGCTGCTGCGGCGGGCCGCCCGGCGGCTCCTTGGGGCCACCCAGCCGCTCGCCTTCGAGACGCCATTCGCATGCGGTACGCGCAGAGACCATCGTCGGGTTCAAACTCCTGGTGAAGACGCCTGCCAATTATATAGGGAGCGCAAACGCTTTCGCTACCTCGGCCTCAGCCCATCCTTCCCCACCACGAGGATCCAGCGGTTGGCGCTGCCGGCGTGATACATCGGCGCGTTGAAGTCGCGGCGGAGCTCCGAGGGTTCCAGCTTGCGCGGCCGGTTGACCGCCACCGGCACGGTATCCCAGGCGAAAAGCCGTTCCGCGAACTTCACGTTGGCGAAGCCGTCGGTCGGATAGTGATAGGCTTGGAAGCCCCAGACTCCGTTGCGGCACGAGGCGACGGTCCACCAAAAATCGTTGTCGGGCAGCTTCAGCCCATCGCGTGGCGGTCCGAACGCCGCACTCGCCTCCAACAACCCTACCAATTCCCGGGTTTCGTCGACGTTCAGGAGGCGCTCGCCGCGTTTCATGGTCCAGGGGCCGAGTGCATCGGCGGCTTTGCCGATCGTAATATTGGCGACGTTGCCCTGGTCGGCCAGCACGCCGATGTTCATGCCGGCGAAGCCGTCCGGCTGCAGGAATATCTCGTAGGTCCGGACCTGCTCTTCGTAGAGGGCGTTGTAGATCAGGCGAAGGCGGTTGCGGCCGCCGGGCTTGCAGGCTTCGCGGATGTCGTTGGCGCCGACATAGGCGAACCAGTTCCAACTGCGGGCGATCGGCTGCTCGACGTTGCGGTCGGCCCGCTGTGCCGAGGCGCTGCCGGCGACAAAAAGCGCCATACCGACCGTTACTGTGACCATCCACTTCATCGTCACCCATCCTACAGCGTTCGATGCAGTTTCCGAACCAACTTGGGCGGGAGCACGGCGGAGAAAGTTGCATAACCCCACAAACTTTAGTAACCTCCGAGGAATTGCCCCTAACATGTTGGTGGGGCACAAGAATATTGACATAAATGTAATGGCATAACTGACGATGACCTTTCCCCTCAAGCGCATCGCGGTCAGCCTTTCCTGGCTTGCCGTCAGTCTCCTTTTTGCTGGTGCAGTTGCCGTTCCGTCGGACGCCGATGCCCAGTCGGCCTCGACCAAGCGCGCCGCGCCGCCGTCCAAGTCGCGCACAGCCCCCAAGAATTTCGCCCGCAACCCCTCGCCCTGGGTGCCCAATCCCGCGGTTTCCGGCAAGACCGCCTATCTGATCGTCGATGCGACCAGCGGCCGTGAGATCTCCTCCGACCAGGCCGACGAACTCCGCCATCCGGCATCGCTCACCAAGCTGATGACCATCTACCTCACTTTCTCGGCGCTCGATTCCGGCCGGCTGGCGTTGGGCGATTCGCTGCCGGTATCAGCCAGCGCGCTCAACGCGCCGCCGACCAAGATGGGCCTGACGCCCGGTGGATCGGTCAGCGTGCGCGACGCCACCATGGCCCTTGTCACCCGTTCGGCGAACGACGCCGCCGTCGTGCTGGCCGAGGCAATCGGCGGCGACGAGCAGAACTTCGCCCGGCTGATGACCCAGCGGGCACGCCAACTCGGCATGACATCGACCGTGTTCCGCAATGCGTCGGGCCTGCCCCACCGCGAGCAGGTCACGACGGCGCGCGATCAGGCCCGGCTCGCCAACGCCCTGATGCGCGACTATCCGCACTACTATGCGGTGTTCGCCGTCCAGAGCTACACCTACCGCGGACGCCCGCTCGACAATCACAATCGCATGCTCGGCAACTACGAAGGCGCCGACGGCCTGAAGACCGGCTACACCGCCGCCTCCGGCTTCAATCTTGTGATGTCGGCGGTGCGCGACAGCCGCCGCCTGATCGGCGTCGTGATGGGCGGCGAGAGCGCCAGCCGCCGCGACCGCCAGATGGCCGACCTGATGGACCGCGGCTTTGCCAGCGCCCAGTCCATGGGCGTCTCGCCCTGGACCTCGATCCGCAAGCCGCCATCGGCCCGCTACAGCGCCGCCCAGTTCGTGTCGGGCGCCGCCATTCAGGAGGCCCCGCGTGCCGTGGCCAAGGCCGAGCCGTCTCCCCCGCCCGCGGCGGCTTCCCAGGCCGCGTCGAACCGCGTCGCCGGCCCGGCCGTTCCCACGCCGCCCGAACCGGAGAATCCGCCGCTTGGAAGCTGGGTGATCCAGGTTGGGTCGTTCAACGAACCGCAGGCCGCCCAGCTCGCCCTCGAGCGCGCGACTGCCGCGCTGCCCAGTGCCATGCGGTCGAATGCCAGTGCGTCCGTCGACGAGATCCAGATGGCGAGCAAGGTCTTCCACCGGGCGCGGCTGACCAACCTGTCGCAGGAGCAGGCGGTCGACGGCTGCAAGCGCCTCGAGAAGAAGAAGATCTACTGCTCGCCGCTGCAGGTCACTGCCTGGAATACACCGGGCGCGCGCTGAAGGCGCGCCGCAGCCGCGCCGCGAAGGCGCGCTTGTGACGGCGCTGCCAGAGCGCCAGATCCCATAGTTCCCGGCTCGGCTGCAGGCGACTGTCGCGGTAGCCCTTGCCGCTCTCGACGACGGGCTCGAACACCGAAACCGTGACCAGCCTTCCCAGCGATCGGACTTTTAGCGGAACAACCCGATAGCCCGGCCCCTCGTAGGCTGCGAGATAGTCCACGTCGCGGGCGCTCAGGCCGCCCAAGATCACGCCCGGCACCTCCCCGCGAGGATCCTGGACGACGACAGGATAGCTGGCGCCCCTGGCGCGAAACCTCGAATGCCCCGGCAGGCTGGCCGGCACGAAGGCCCCCGGTGGCAGCCGGCGCCCCAGCACGAGCGCGACGACGTCGTGATCGAGCAGCGTTCCGTAAAAGAAGAACCGCATCAATGATGGCCGTCCGCCGCATCGTCGGGCAGGCTGACGCCGCTCGCCGCCAGCGCTGCCTTGAGGTCGACCATCAGCCGCTGGAGGCCGGCCTCATCGGCGGCCTCGCAGCGCGCCACCAGCACGGGCTGGGTGTTCGAGGCGCGCAGCAGCCACCAGCCATCCTTGGTGCTCACGCGCACGCCGTCGATGTCGGAGAGCTTGGCGCCGGCTTTCAGAAGCCGCGCCTTGACCTCGTCGACGACGCCGAACTTGCGGTCGTCGGCGCAGTCGAACCGCAGCTCCGGCGTGTTCACCGGCTGCGGCAGGGCATCACGCATGTCGGCCAGGCTTTCGCGGCTGTTGGCCACGATGTTCAGCAGGCGCAGTCCGCAATAGAGCGCATCGTCGAAGCCATAGAAGGTATCGGCGAAGAAGACATGGCCGCTCATCTCGCCGGCCAGCGGTGCACCAACCTCGGCCATCTTGCTCTTGATCAGCGAATGGCCGGTCTTGAACATCATCGGCTTGCCGCCTGCCTTGGCGATCTCGTCGAACAGGACCTGGCTCGCCTTGACGTCGGCGATGATGGTGGCGCCCGGATGGGTCTTCAGCACATCGCGCGACCACAGCACGAGGAGCTGATCGCCCCACAGGATGCGTCCCTTGCCATCGACGGCGCCGATGCGGTCGCCGTCGCCGTCAAAGGCGATGCCGAGGTCGCAGCCCTGCTTCTTCACCTCGGCAATCAGCTGCTCGAGGTTCTTCGGCACCGTCGGATCGGGATGATGCGCGGGAAAGGTGCCGTCGACCTTCTCGTTCAGCACGAAATGCTCGCCCGGCAGCTTGTCGACGACGGCGCGGATCGAGACGCCGACGGCGCCGTTGCCTGTATCCCACGCGACCTTGAGTTTCTTACCCGGCTTCACGTCCCTGAGGAGCCGCGCCGCATAGTCGGCCAGGATGTCCTTCTTCTCGGCCTTGCCCTGTCCACTTTCCCAGTCGCCCTTGCCCGCCATCGCACCCAGCGTCTGGATGTCGGCGCCGAAGAACGACTTCTTGCCCATCATCATCTTGAAGCCGTTGTAGTCCGGCGGATTGTG
>JAUXRT010000417.1 GCA_030681635.1 Reyranella sp. | reverse complement strand
GTGGCGGTCGAGCACGCCGGAAAGGTGTTCAAGAAGCTGGGCGCCAAGGTGGACGAGGACTCGCCCGACTTCGCCGGCCTCGACCCGCGTCGAATCCTGAACGCGCACTGGCAGTCGAACGTGGCCGTCCTGGTGAAGACTTTCAGCCCCGAGAAGCGGGCGCTGATGGATCCAGGCCTGCTGAAGGCCGCCGAGCACGGCGCCAATCTCGGCCAGGAGGCGGTGGTGACGGCGATCCACCAGCGCCAGCAGGTCGGCGTGATCATGAACCAGTTCATGGCCAAGTATGACCTGCTTCTGACGCCGACCATGCCGATGACGGCGTTCGCGGTGAATGAGAACGCGGCCTGGGGCGGCGACGGCGTCGACATCGGCTGGACGCCCTTCACCCTCACCTTCAACCTGACGCGCCAGCCCGCCGCCACCATCCCCTGTGGCCTCGACCGCGAGGGCATGCCGATCGGCCTGCAGATCGTGGGCGGCCACGCCCGCGACGCGCTGGTGCTGCGTGCGGCCGCGGCCTACGAGCGCGTGCGCCCGATCCCGGCGCCGCCGATGGCGCATCAGATCTGAAAATGGACCATTTTCTGGCACAGCTCCTTGTGCCACGCGGTGTCTAGACACTTGTGCCATAAACCGCCGCCAAGCCCCTGAGCGCACAGGCGAATCGCCCCGTGACGAACTGTGCCACCTGGCTTGTCTACTTTTCATCATCAGTGTCTGGCCTTTGCGCAGCTCGGCAGCGTTCGATCGGGGTCATTGGAAGTCCTGTTCAGGCAAAGAAAAACGCCCGCTGACAGGGTCGGCGGGCGTTTGGGGGAATGGGCGCTAAAAGCCCATCCTGACAAAAATACTATCAAAAACCTGCTGAACTTGCAAATCTACAATGCCTGTCGTCCGTGATCTGGAATCCAGCAGCACACTCCAGTCGGATGACGCGCCGCTGGCGGATAGCGGCGCCTCCCGGGATCTGTGATCTGGACCTCCAACAAGAGGTTCCAGACATGAATACGCTCAACGGCAAGGTGGCCATCGTGACCGGGGCAAGCTCCGGCATCGGACGTGCGACGGCCAGGCTGTTCGCACAGGAAGGCGCCAGGGTCGTCGTGGCTGCCCGCCGCCAGGCCGAACTCGACGCGCTCGTGAAGGAGATCGAGGCGAGCGGCGGCCAGGCCGTGGCTGTCGCGGGTGACGTCAAGGACGAGGCTCACGCGAAGGCCCTGGTCGACGCGGCGATAGCTCGTTTCGGCGGCCTCGACATCGCCTTCAACAACGCCGGCATCGTGGGCGAAATGGGACCGGTTTCGGAACTGTCGCTGGCGGCATGGCGCGACGCCATCGACACCAACCTGACGAGCGCCTTTCTGGGCGCAAAGCATCAGGTGCCGGCAATGCTCGCGCGAGGAAGAGGCTCTCTCATCTTCACGTCATCCTTCGTGGGCTACACGGTCGGCATGCCGGGCATGGTCGCCTACGCCGCCAGCAAGGCGGGGCAAATCGGCCTGGTCAAAGGCCTCGCCGCCGAGTTCGGCGCCAAGGGCATTCGCGCCAATGCCATCCTGCCCGGCGGCACCGACACGCCGGCGAGCATCACCAACGCACCCGGGGCGACGCCGGACGTCCTGGCGTTCGTCGAAGGCCTCCATGCGCTGAAGCGCATGGCGACGCCCGAGGAGATCGCCCAATCAGTGCTGCATCTGGCCTCCGACGCGTCAAGTTTCGTCACCGGCACGGCCTTCCTGGTCGATGGCGGCGTCTCGATCTGCCGGACCTGAAGCCGACACGCTATGATGGGGCATGTCGCGCCCTGCCCCACCCGCCTCCACGACCGTATGAAGATCAGCCGGCAAACCCTCACCTATATCGCGTGGGCCGCGGCGCAGGCGGCCGTGCTGGGCGGCATCGCCTGGTTCGCCGACCGGCAGATGGCGCTGGGCTTCACCGATTCCGCCGGCTGGCGGCCGTTCACCTGGCCGTTCTCTGCGGAGGAGGCGGCGCCCGGCCGGGCCTACAGCGGCGACGACCACGATGTCTATGTCTGGCTGAAGCTCGGGCCCGCGGGCGACTGCCCCGACGGCATCGCGACCGACGCGGCGCTGGAGCAGGCGGTCGACGTCCGCCTTCTCGACCCGCGGTTCGTCCCGGTCGGGCCCGGCGAACGCCTCCGCGTCACCGACGCCTTTGGCCGGACGCGTGTCTATCGGCACAAGCGGCACAACGGGGCGCTGCGCTATGCCGAAGCCGTCGCCGTCCCCTACAACTGCGACCTCCTCACCGCGATCATCGACGGCGATGCCCGCGATCCGGCCAGGCGCAAGCTGGCGCAGGAGTTCCTCGAATCGAACACCGTGCAGATGTGGGTGATCAAGGCGCTCGAGGGGCGCTGACGCGTCAGCCCCACACTTCTTCCGCCACCTCGACGCAGCGCGCGAGCTTGGCCCATTGCTCTTCCTCGGCCAGCAGGTTGCCCTCCTCGGTGCTGGCGAAGCCGCACTGGGGGCTGAGGCAGAGTTGGTCGAGGGAGGCGAACTTCGCGGCCTCGTCGAGGCAGCGTTTTAGCTGGTCCTTGCTCTCCAGCGCGCCGGTCTTCGACGTCATGATGCCGAGCACGGCGTGCTTGTTCCTGGGCAGCAGGCGCAGCGGCTCGAAGCCGCCGGCACGCTCGCTGTCGTACTCCATGAAGTAGGCATCGACGCCCATCTTGTTGAACAGCACGTCGGCCACCGGCTCGTAGCCACCCTGCGCCATCCAGGTCGAGCGGAAATTGCCGCGGCAGAGATGCATGGAGATGGTCATGCCCGGTGTGCGGCCGGAGACGGCGGCATTCACCAGATCGGCATAGATGTGCAGGAGCCTGTCCGGATCGTCGCCGCGGCCACGCAGGTAGTCGCGCTGCGCCGGATCGCAAAGGTAGGCCACGAACACCTCGTCCAGCTGCAGGTAGGTGCAGCCTGCCTCGCCGAACGCCCGCACCGCCTTGGCATAGGCGCGGCCGAGATCCTCGAAGAACGCTTCCATCTCGGGATAGACCGACTTCTCGATCGCCTGCCGGCCGCCGCGATAGTGCAGTGCCGTGGGCGACGGGATCGTCATCTTGGGCGTGGCCTTGGCCACCGACTTCAGGAAACGAAAGTGATCGAGCATCGGATGCGTCGGCGAGAAGTCGATCCTGCCGTGGACATGAAGCCCTTCGGCCTTGGTCTCGGTGCCCTTGAACTGCAGGCCCTGGGCGACACTCACCAGCTCGACGCCATCGAGGCCGGCCAGGAAATCGTAATGCCACCACGAGCGCCGGAACTCGCCGTCGGTCACACCTTGCAGGCCAATCGCCTCCTGCTTGGCCACGAGCTTGGTGATCTCGGCATCTTCGACGGCCTTTAGTTGGGCTGGCGTGATCTCTCCGGTCGCGCGTTTCGTGCGCGCCGCCTTCACGGGCGCGGAGCGCAGGAGCGAGCCCACCTGGTCAGCACGGAACGGCGGCTTTGTGCGGTTCATGATCTTGCTCTTTGCTGGGAGCGCGCCACTCCAGTGGCGCATCTTCTTGCCGGGATCGACTGCACATGAGCGCCACTGGTGTGGCGCGCTCCCAGCCTAGACAGCATAGCCGCCATCGACCATCAGCGTCTGGCCGGTGATCCAGCGAGCGCGTTGCGAGGCCAGGAACACCACGCCTTCCGCGACCTCGTCGGCCGTGCCCAGTCGCTTCAGCGCCATGGCCTGGCGCGAGGCATCGAGGAAGCGCTGGTCGAAGTCGCCGCTTTCCACCAGCGCATGATAGAGCCCGTCGGTGATGACGCCGACGCCCACGGCATTGGCGCGGACGCCGAAGCGGCCCTCCTCGGCGGCGAGGCCCTTCACGAGCTGCTCGATCGCGGCCTTGGGCGCGGCGCTCAGGATGTCGCGCACGGCATAGCGGCGGATGGCCGGCGTCACGATGGCCGTGAAGCTGCCCTTGGCTGTGCGCAGGTGCGGCAGCGCCGCCTGGACCAGGTGGAAACAACCGAAGGCGTCGTGCTCCATCACCTCGCGGAAGGCCGCGGCCGGCTGCTGGCCGATGAAGCGCATCGGAATGTAGGGCCCGGCGGCATAGATCGCGGTATGCACGCCGCCGAAATGCTGGGCCGCCTCGTCGACGAAGCGGCGGACCTCGGCCTCCTCGCGCAGGTCGACCTGGCCGACATGGACTTCACGGCCGGCGCTGCGCACCAGCGATGCCGTCTCGTCGGCCCGCGCACCACCTTTGAAGTAGCTCAGCGCCACGTCGCAGCCGCGTTCGGCGAGCTGGACGGCAATGGCGCGGCCAATGCCGCCCGAGCCGCCGATCACCACCGCGCAGCCGCCCGTCGGGAAGTCGGGCAGCCGCTCGGGCTGCGTCAAGCCGGAACCCTGAGGGCGTTGCGGATCGAGCTGTGGAAGTGGACCAGCGACGGCTCGTTGCGGCCGTAGAGCACTTCCTCGGTGACGCCCGATTCGAAGCCGATCTGCATGCGCTCGCCCAGCGGGAAGTCCTCCTCCATCACCGTGCGGATCGCGATGTCGCGGTTCTTCTGCCAGTACGACTCCGGCCGGTCGGAGTCGGCCGGCGTGTAGATCGTGAGTTCGATGTCGCAGCGGCTGGGATCGTCGCGGCCCGGGAAGGCACGCCAGATCTCGATGTGGTCGACCTGCCAGATCAGGATGGTGTTGGGAAAGAGCTGGTAGATCGAAATGACGTGCGGGCGATAGTTGCGCTCGGCTTCCGGCAAGCCGCGCACGGCGTCGATCGAGGTGCGGGCCACGCACATGCGGCCGTTGAGGCCGGCGCCGTCGAAGGTGCCGCAATTGCCGATGAAATACGGCGCGATGGTTTTCCGGTGCAGATGCGGGATGTGATAGCCCTCGAGGAACGTATCGATGGCGAACTTCCAGTTGATGCGCGGCGCCACGCGATCGGCCGAGAACAGCGGATAGGTCTCGAGCCGCAGCGCCGCCAGGTCGGCCGCGATCGGCCCCAGGCCGGCATCGACATCGAGATCGGCACTCTCGCCCGGTAGCACGGGCTTCGGCCGCACGAACAGCATGCCGTGCCGCTCGGTGGCGGCCAGACGCACCAGGCCGTGGCTCGCGAGATCGACGCCGGCGAAACCCACCTTGTCGGTCGTGCCGAGCAGCCGGCCGGCGAGATCGTAGGTCCAGCCGTGATAGGGGCAGGTGAAGGCCCGGGCGTTGCCGCAGCCCTCGGCCACCGGTGCGCCGCGATGGCGGCAGATGTTGGCGAACGCTTTTACGCTGCCGTCGGCGCCACGGGTCATCAGCACCGGCAGGCCGGCCACATCCTCGGTGACGTAGTCGCCCGGTTTGGCGAGTCGCGCCGACAATCCCATGAAGATCGGCTGGTCGCGGAACAGACGCTCGCGCTCGAGCCGCGCACGTTCGCGGCAGGAATAGGCGATCACGCGGTTGCGGAACAGGGAGTCCGCGAGATCGGTGGTACGGCCGTCGATATGGCCGAGAAGCCGCCTCCCGACGGCCAGTTCTGCGGTTCGGTCCATGGCCGAATGCTAGACCTTCGCTGGGGGCGCGCAACTCCTGTTGCGCGTCTTTCATCAACTTTGATCGCGCCACTGGTGTGGCGCGCCCCCGGCCATGAGCTTGAATACATCCGCCGGCGTTTTGCCCCTTTCGCGTAGCGACCGTATGGTGAGGTCCTCGTCGCGCTTGGCCAGGCGGCGGCCGGTTCCGTCCGTGATCAGGCCATGATGGGCATAAGACGGCGTCGCATAGCCCAGCAGGCGCTGCAGCAGGACATGGACGTGGGTCGACGGCAGGATATCCTCGCCGCGCGTCACCAGCGTCACCCCCTGGAGATGGTCGTCGACCGTGACCGAGAGGTGATAGCTGGTCGGCGTGTCCTTGCGGGCAAGCACGAAGTCGCCCATCAGCAGCGGCTGGCCTTTTATGCGCCCGCGGTGCTCGTCGACGAAATCATAGGGTCCGGCCGCCGCCGCCGAACGCGCCGAATCGAGCCGCACGCAGTGTTCGCGGCCGGCCGCGATGCGCCGCTTGCGCTCGGCGGGCGCGAGATTTCGGCAGGTGCCGGGATAGAGCGGACCGTCGGGCCCATGGAGGGTGGCGTGCGGCGCGCTGGCGGAAGCTGCGATCTCGCGTTCGATCTCGGCGCGGCTGCAGAAGCAGGGATAGACCAGGCCGCGGGCGTCGAGCCGGTCGAGTTCCCGGCCATAGTCGGTGAAATGATCGGACTGGCGGCGAACCTCGCCGTCCCAGCCGAGGCCGAGCCATTTCAGGTCCTGCAGGATGGCGGTCTCGTACTCGCGCCGGCAGCGGCGGATGTCG
Source organism: Reyranella sp. (assembly GCA_030681635.1). Classification (GTDB taxonomy): domain Bacteria; phylum Pseudomonadota; class Alphaproteobacteria; order Reyranellales; family Reyranellaceae; genus Reyranella. Next base: position 887 of record JAUXRT010000417.1, on the reverse strand, counting down.
GTGTCCTCAATGCGCACCAGGAACCGGCCCCCGGCCTCGCGCGCCCGGTTGTGGGCAACCAGCGCCGAGTAGGCGCTGCCGAGATGCAGCAGGCCGGTCGGACTGGGGGCAAAACGCGTAACGACTGACTGCATGACGGGGGCCATGATCGGACGTTACAGCGGCCTCACGCGGCGTGCTATGCCGGGCGCGTGAGCAAGATCGTCCTCGATGATGCCAACCTCAAGAAAGCGATGCGCCATCTGGCGCGCGTCGACCCCGACTTCGCACGCGTGCTGAAGGACGTGGGCCATCCCGTGCGGCGCGAGATGCCGACGGGCTTCGGCGGGCTGATGCGCTCGATCGTGGGCCAGCAGGTCTCGGTCCATGCCGCGCGCAGCATCTGGCTCCGGCTCGAGGCCGCGGTGCCGTCGATGGAGCCGGCGGATTTCCTGGCCCAGAACGACGAGCAGCTCCGCGCCGCCGGCCTCAGCGGCGCCAAGGTCCGCTACGGCCGCAGCCTCGCCACCGACATCGCCGAGGGCCGCATCGATTTCACCGCTCTCGACGAGCTCGACGACACGGCGGCGATCGCCATGCTGACCCAGGCCAAGGGCATCGGCCCGTGGACGGCCGAGATCTACCTCATGTTCGCGCACGGAAGGCCCGACATCATGCCCGGTCTCGACCTCGGGCTGGTCGTGGCGGCACAGCACCTCAAGCGGCTGCGCAAGCGGCCCGACGCAAAGCGGCTTCTCAAAATCGCCGAGGCGTGGCGGCCCTGGCGAAGTGCCGCCGCGCTGCTGCTCTGGCACTATCGCCGCAGCATGCCGGACTGGGGGCCCAAGCCCCTCAAGGAAGACATCAAGGTGGGGAAGACGGAATAATGACCAAGCCCGCGACGACCA
>JAUXRT010000416.1 GCA_030681635.1 Reyranella sp. | reverse complement strand
GTTAAATCAATTAGTTAGAGATGAGGTATTATTATACCGCAGTCTATCTCTTTGGTGGAATTGCATAAGTCACCGTCGCATGGGCGACAGGATCCTTCACCCCGTCGCTCCAGATGGTGAAATCGCCCACCGCCAGGGTCTTGCCGAGTTTCATCAGGCGCCCCTCCCCGATCAGGTCAACCGGCTCGGGCTTGCGCATGAAATTGATGTTGAGGTTGGTCGTCACGGCCAGCGCCACCGGCCCCAACCGCCCCAGCAGCAGAAGATAGAAGCCGCAATCGACCAGCCACATCAAGGTCGGCCCCGAGATCGTGCCGCCGGGCCGCAGGTGCCGCTCGTGCGTCGGCAGGCGGATCCGGATCGTCTCGTCGTCGAGATGCTCGATCGCGAGACCGAGATGGGCCGCCTGCGGGAAGTGCTCTTTCAGGAACTCCAGCAGATCGGCCGGACTCATCACCGGCATGACGTCACTCCCCTGGGCCGATAGACTGCAGCCATGACAGCCACCTCCAATGAACCGGTCCTGTTGCGCCGCGACGAAGGCCGCGTCGCCATCCTGACGCTCAACCGCCCCAAGGCGATGAACGCGCTCTCGGGCGAGCTTATAGACGCGCTGCAGGCGGAATTCGACAGGCTCGCGAAGGACAGGGATATCCGCTGCGTCATTATCGAGGCCCAGGGTGACCGCGCCTTCTCGACCGGCCACGACCTGCGCGAGGTCGCCTCGACGCGTGACTACGCATTTCACCACAGCCTGCTGACGCGTTGCTCGGCCATGATGCTGTCGGTCGGCCGCCTGCCTCAACCTGTCATCGCCAAGGTGAAGGCCGTCGCTACCGCCGCCGGCTGCCAGCTCGTCGCCGCCTGCGATCTCGCCGTGGCCTCGAACGACGCCACCTTCGCGACCTCTGGAATCAACAACGGCCTGTTCTGCGGCACGCCTTCTGTTTCGGTCGGCCGCAACGTCGGCTCCAAGCGCGCCCTCGACATGCTGTTCACCGGCCAGTTCGTCGACGCGGCGACCGCCCTGCGCGACGGCCTCGTGAGCCGCGTCGTGCCGGCGGCTGATCTCGACCGCGAGACCATGGCGCTCGCCGACCGCATCGCCAGTCAGCCGCCCGAGCAGATCGCCTCGGGCAAGGCGATGTTCCACAAGCACATGGAGATGAACGTCGACCAAGCCTATGCCTACGCCACCGACTTCATGGCCGGCGCCATCCAGCGCGAGGACGCCCAGGCCGGCATCGACGCCTTCGTGAACAAGAAGCCGAAGCCCGCATGGAAGGGCAAGTAGCCAGGAGTATTGACGGGCCGGGACGCGAGACCGTTAACTTCCACGGACAAACAATAAAGGAAGTGGGAGAACGCTCATGCGGGTTATGAAATTGTCCCGGCGCGCGGCCGTGGCGTCGGCGATGGCGGGTGTTGCGACCGCGGCGCTTCCGGCAGGCGCGCAGGACCTGCAGCCGGGCAAGCCCATCACCATCGTGGCACCATTCGGTCCCGGCACGACCAACGACATCATCGCCCGTCTGATGGCCCAGGACATGACGGTCACGCTGGGCCAAAGCGTCATCGTCGTGAATCGCCGCGGCGCCACGGGCAACATCGGCGCCGACTATGTCGCGAAGTCACGGCCCGACGGCCACACGCTGGTGATCGCCTCCTTGAGCAACATCCTCAACCAGGCCACCGGCAACGCCACGGCCAACCTGATCAACAACTTCACGCCCGTCAGCTTCGCCGGCGGCGTGCTCTACTCGATGTTCGTGCCCAACGACCTTCCGGCAAAGAACGTTGCCGAACTCGTCGAACTCGCCCGCAAGCAGCCCGGCAAGCTCAACTTCTCGGGCTTCGTCGGCGGCGTGCCGCAGTTCCTGGGCGAGATGCTCAATCGCGCGGCCAAGATCAACACGGTGATGGTCCCCTACAAGAGCACGACCGACGCGCTGAGCGACTTGCTGACCAACCGCATCCAGATCTGGTTCACCCCCGTCGCCTCGGGCGTGCCGGTCCAGAACGCCAAGCAGGCCCGCATGCTCGCCGTCACCGGCGAGAAGCGCGCGGCGGTGCTCCCCGACATCCCGACCTTCAAGGAGCTGGGCTATCCCGACATCATCGCCGACGTCTCTTTCTATCTGATGGCGGCGAAGGGAACGCCGCGGCCGATCGTCGACAAGCTCTACCGCGCTGCCGACAAGGCGCTGCAAAGCCCCAAGGTCCTGGAGTCCTTCCGCGTCCAGGGCATCGAGGACAAGCGCGGCGGCCCCGCCGAGCTGGGCGCCTACCTCGTTCGCGAACTCGCCCGCTGGGGCGAAATCGTCAAACTCTCGGCCACGAAGCCTTCGTGAACAGGCAGACCCGCCCGACTGGGCGGGTCTCTACCTTCCCGTCAGTTCTCGAAGACCAGACACGTGGTCGTGCCATGGGCAAGCAGGCGACCCTTGTCGTCGGTGATCCTGCCCTCGGCCGTACCGACGCGGCGTCCGCGGTTCAACACGATGCCTTCGGCCTTGATCAAGCCCGTCTCGGGCGTGATGGGTCGGATCAATGAAATCTTGAATTCGACGGTGGTCTGGCCGAGGCCTTTGTCCAGGGTCGACAGGATGGCCAGACCCATGCAGCTGTCGAGCAGCGTGGCCGCAAACCCGCCGTGCACGGTGCCGGACGGATTGAGATGGCTATCGTTGGGTGTGGCCGTTACGACGACCCGTCCGTTCGCCGCCTCGGTCACGTCATAACCCAGGGTCCGGGCGATCGTGTTGAGAGGCAACGTCCCGTCAGCGAGTCCCTGGACGAACGCCAGGCCGCCCATCTCCCGCCGCTTGTCGGCAGGAACGGTTCCATAGGTCTTGCTGGCAACATGGCTCGGCATCTTGGCTCCCGGCTGTACTCACATGCAGTACAGCCAGCCTACCGGTCTCCTACGCGTATCGCTCGCGGGATTCGGACCTTACTGCCGCCAGTCGGTACCCTTGCCCTCGATCTGGCGAAGGGCGGCGTTCCAGTAGGTCTCGCCATATGCCGGGTTGGCGCGCTGCTGCTTGGCGCGCTCGCCGTATTGGCGAATGACGTCGGGATCGATCGGATCGGGCTCCTCGTTCATGCCGCGGGCGATCACCTCGACCTCACAGGCGCGCTCGAGCATGTACATGCGGCGCAGCGCACCGGGGATCGACGTGCCGACCGTCAGCAGGCCGTGATTGCGCAGCACGACCGAGTTGCCGTGCTGGCAGGTCACGCCCAGCGCATCGCATTCCTCCTGCGACGTCGGCATGCCGTACTCGTGATAGACGAGATCGTCCCACACCGAGAGCACGTCCTGGCTGATCGGACGCAGGCCCTTCTTCAGCACCGACACGCCGGTGCCGGCGCGGGTGTGCGTGTGCATCACGCAGTTGGCGTCGGGCCTGGCCTTGTAGACGCCGGAATGGATCGTGAAGCCCGCGGCGTTGAACTTGCCGTCCTTGGCGTAGACGTTGCCGTCGATGTCCATCTTCACCAGGCTCGAAGCGGTGATCTCTTCAAACAGGTCGCCGTAATTGTTGATCAGGAAGCACTTGGGCTCACCCGGGATGCGCACCGTCATGTGGGTGTCGATCGTGTCGGTCCAGCCGAAGAGATCGGTGATGCGGTAGAGGGCGGCGAGGTCGCAGCGCGTCTGCCACTCGGCCTCGGTCATCTCGTGATCTTTCTGCACCAAGCTATCCATGACCGAGCCCCTTCGTGTAAGTCGACGGCACCACGCTCTTGACCGACTGCGCGCGCTTGGCGAGCCAATACGCTTGCGGTGGCGGCACCGAACCGAATTGCTTGTCGACGCCGAGTTTCTGGGCGGCATCCATCGGCCAGTTGGGATTGTAGAGCAACTCGCGGGCGAGCGCGATCAGGTCTGCCCTGCCTTCCTGCAATATCTGCTCCGCTTGATCGGCATGGACGATCAGCCCGACCGCCATGCTCATGATGTCGGCATCCTTCCTGAGCCGCTCGGCGTAAGG
>JAUXRT010000413.1 GCA_030681635.1 Reyranella sp. | reverse complement strand
CAGGAATGCGTCGTCGCGAGAGTGCCGTGAAGATTGAAGTCGGGCTCGAGCACGCTGCGCAGCGCGGCCGTCACCACTGGGAAGTATTCCGGTTTGCAGCCGGCCATCACCGCGTTGGCCGCCATTGCCTGGATGGTCGGCACGATCTGGCGCGGCGGCACGGGCGAGTACGGCCGATTGTCGCCGCGCACCGTGTCGACGAACTACGCCACCTTGGCCTCGGTCGGCACATAGAGCGTCATGCCGTCGCTCCAGCCCTGCTCGGTGGCGAACTCGTTGAACGCCTCGACATCCATGTCGGGGATGTCGATGACTTCCTGTTCGGCGATATCCGTCATTGCTTCGTCGCCTCGAGAAGGCCCTTGGTCGCGGTTTCGATGCGCTCGCGCAGCTCCTCGGCGTTGAGGCCGCCCACCGGGTGCTTCACGACGATAAGCTTGGGCTCGATCTTGCGGGCTTTCGCCTGGGCAAGCACGAGTGGCTTGAAGGTCTCAGTGGCGATCACGTAGGCCGTGATGCCGAGTTTCTCGAGTTCGATGCTGTCGTGGAAACTCCACGATGAACAGGACCCTCAATCCCCTAACGCGAGGAGCGCTGCGCGATACTTCCCGGCGACCGCCTGGATCAGGTCCTTGGGGGCGGCCTGGCTGGCGCTGTTCTTGGCGTGGAACTCGATGTTGTCGACGTTGCGGAAGGCACCGAGCTTGGCCCTTATGCCCTCGAGCAGCTCGCGCGCATTCGGCTTGGAGTTCGACATGAGCGCGATCGGGTCGGTCGCCCAGTTGATCGGCTTCAGCGCCACGGTCTCGCCGGCAGCGGCCGACAGGCCGAAAGTGGGGTTGACGATACGCATGGTCGCTCCTCTTCAACTCGTTTTGGTCAGGGCCGCCACGACGATCTTGGCGGCACGCTGGCCGTCTGCGATGGCAACCGACAAATAGGCACGCCCGCCGGCCCGCACGTCGCCCGCGGCAAGGATGGAGGGCGCCGATGTGCGACCGTCTTCATCGACCACGATATGCCCTGAGGCGTCGCGTGCAAGCGTTTCCGGCAGGAATTCCGCAGCGGGAGACTGGCCGACGTAGACGAACACTGCGCCGGCCGGAATTGTGTTTCGCGCTGTTCCGGATTCGACCACGACGGACTCCAGCCCGTTGCTGCCTTCCAGGCCGACGATGCGGCCGTCGATGAAGGTGAGGCCCTCGGGCCTCTCGTCGGGCGGCGATCCGATCACGGTAACCGATCCGGCGAGCCCGATCAGTTCGCGGGCTTCGTGGGCGGCCCAACCGTCAGCGCCGGCAACCAGGACCGGCAGGCCGGCGTAGAGCGGACCGTCGCAGGCGGCACAGTGGGAGATGCCGCGGCCTTCGTATTCGTCTTCGTTGGCAAGGCCGAGCCGGCCCTTGTTGAGGCCGGTCGCGACCACGACGGCCCGGGCTGTGTGACGCTCGCCCTCGGCCGTCTCGACCGTCCACGGACCATCGCCGGAGAGTTTGGTCACCTCGCCGAAGCCGATTTCCACGCCGGCGACGACGGCATCGTCGGTCAGGAGCGAGGCCATCTGCGTGCCGGTGAAGATCTCGTCGAAATCGTGCAGTTCGCCAAGATTGATCAGCACCCCGCCCGGGGCGAGCTTGTCGAGGCACAGGCACTTCAGGCCGGCGCGCGCCGCTTCGGTCGCGGCAGTGAGGCCGGCAGGGCCGGCACCGATGACGATGACGTCGTGGGAGGGTGTGTCCATGGCGTTACTTTATACCCCCGGCGCCGCTCTCTGCACGTCGATGTGGTCCGCGATTTGCCCCCGGATCATTTTGAAGAGGGATCATTTTGAGAGGGATCGTTTTGAGATCGTCCATTCAATCCTCACCGGAAGGCCGGTACATTGGCAACCAAGACCCGTTGGGACCGTCGTAGGTCGTAGGGCAGGGGGAACGCAAGGGTATGGCGTACTTTTCGCAGCAGCTGATCAACGCCATCACGCTGGGTGCCATCTACGGGTTGATCGCCATCGGCTATACGATGGTCTACGGCATCATCGGCATGATCAATTTCGCGCACGGCGAAGTCTTCATGATCGGCGCCTTCATCTCGCTGATCGGTTTCATGATCTGCAGCATGCTCGGCATCGGCTCGGCGCCGGTCGCCATCCTGCTCGTGCTGTTGCTGGCCATGGCCTTTTCCGCCGTCTACGGCTGGGCGGTCGAGCGAACGGCCTATCGTCCGTTGCGAGGCTCGTTTCGGCTGGCGCCGCTGATCTCGGCCATCGGCGTGTCGATCGCGTTGCAGAATTATGTACAGCTCGTGCAGGGCGCGAGGCCCAAGCCCGGCGGGCAGGTCGTTTCGGGCGGCTTCAACCTGTTCAGCGTCGACGGGTTCGACGTGCGCGTGACGTGGCTGCAGATCATCATCGTGGTGGTGACGGTCGTGCTGATGGCGGGCTTCACCTGGCTGATTGCCCGCACCTCGCTCGGCCGCCAGCAGCGCGCCTGCGAGCAGGACATGAAGATGGCGGCGCTGCTGGGCGTCAACGTCGACCGCACGATCTCGCTCACAGTCGTGCTGGGCGCGGCACTGGACGCCGTCGCCGGCATGCTGTTCCTGATGTACTACGGCGTCATCGATTTCTTCATCGGCTTCCTCGCCGGCATAAAAGCCTTCACCGCCGCCGTCCTGGGCGGCATCGGCTCGCTGCCCGGCGCCATGCTGGGTGGTCTGCTGATCGGGCTGATCGAAGTGTTCTGGGCCGCCTACTTTTCGAGTGAATACAAGGATGTCGCCGCCTTCGCGATTCTCGTGCTGGTGCTGATCTTCCGGCCGAGCGGGCTGCTCGGCAAACCGGAGATCGAGAAGGTCTGAGCGTATGGGTTCGCGTCTGCCTTCGATGCTGAAGGACGCGGGCCTCACGGCCTTCGTGGCGGCGGCACTGGGTATCTTTGTCGTGGGTTTCCGCACCGTCGATCAGGGACGCGGGTTGACCTTCGACTATCACCTCGTCGATCTCGCGGTGGCGGTGGTCACGATCTTCTTCGGAAGGCTCGGCCTGTCGCTGGCAGCGGAGGGCCTGCGCTGGCCGGCCATGACGCTGGGCGCGGTGATGATCGCGGTGGGCGCGTCGCCGCTCCAGCTTCCGTCGGGCTTCCTGCACTGGTTCGTGGCCCTGGGCGGCGTGCTGCTGGTGCTCCGCGGCGCCTGGCCATGGGCCAACGATGCCGTGACGGCGGCGGCGAAGTCGCCGTCAGGCGTGGTGCTCGGCCGGGCTGGCGCGAAATGGTCGGGTTGGCTGCTCCTGGCGGGCGCGGTGGCGATGCCGTTCACGCCGTTTGCCGACCAGAAGACCATGGACCTCGGCGTGCTGATCCTGACCTACGTGATGCTGGGGTGGGGCCTCAACATCGTGGTCGGCCTCGCCGGTCTGCTCGATCTCGGTTACGTCGCCTTCTATGCCGTCGGCGCCTATTCCTATGCCCTGCTCAGCACGCAGCATGGGCTGGGTTTCTGGGCGGTGCTGCCGCTGGCCGGCATGATGGCGGCGCTGTTCGGCCTCGTGCTGGGCTTTCCGGTACTGCGACTGCGCGGCGACTACCTTGCGATCGTGACCCTGGGCTTCGGCGAGATCATCCGGCTGGTCCTCCTCAATTGGTTCGACCTCACGAACGGTCCGGCCGGCATCGGCTCGATCCCGGGACCGACGCTGTTCGGCGCGGTGTTCGCCGAGACGGCGCCGGCGGGCAAGCAGACCGTTTCGGAGATGCTGGGAATTCCCTTCAACGGCATCCACCGGCTGATCTTCCTCTACTACATCATCCTGTTCCTCGCGCTGATCACCAACCTGTTCACCCAGCGCATGCGGCGCCTGCCGGTCGGTCGTGCCTGGGAGGCGCTGCGGGAAGACGAGACGGCCTGCCGCGCGCTCGGCATCAATCCGACCAACACCAAGCTCACGGCCTTTGCGGTCGGCGCCATGTTCGCCGGCTTCGCCGGCTCGTTCTTCGCCGCCAAGCAGCGCTTCATCAGCCCGGAAAGCTTCGTCTTCATCGAGTCGGCGATCATCCTCGCGATCGTCGTGCTGGGTGGCATGGGCAGCCAGATCGGCGTCGTGCTGGCGGCGGTGCTGCTGATCGGCCTGCCGGAATGGTTCCGAGATCTCGGCAACTACCGCATGCTGGCCTTCGGCCTCGCCATGGTGCTGATCATGGTGTTCCGTCCCCGCGGCCTTGTTGCCCATCGCGAGCCCTCGCTACGGCTGCATCCGGTCAGACCGACGGGTGGCGGATGAACGCGCCGCAAAGCCCGCCTCTCATCGACGTCGAACATCTCACCATGCGCTTCGGCGGCCTGTTGGCGGTCGACGATGTCTCCTTCGCGGCCCGTCCGCGCGAGATCACCGCCATCATCGGCCCCAACGGCGCCGGCAAGACTACGGTCTTCAACTGCATCACGGGCTTCTACAAGCCGACCATCGGGCGCCTGACGCTGCGTGGCGGCGATCGGAACTACCTGCTGGAGCGCATGCTGGGCCACGAGGTCGGCCAGCGGGCAAAGGTCGCGCGCACCTTTCAAAACATCTGTCTGTTCCCGGCCATGACGGTGCTGGAGAACCTGATGGTGGCGCAGCACAACAAGCTGATGCGGGCTTCCGGCTGGAGCATCTTCGGCCTGCTGGGATTGAAGAGCTACCGCCAGGCT
>JAUXRT010000402.1 GCA_030681635.1 Reyranella sp. | reverse complement strand
TGACCGACTTGCCGAGCCCCGTGAGGTCGGTCGGCACGTCGCGCCAGCCGACCAGCTTCTGGCCCTCGACCTTGACGAAATGCTCCAGCCGCTTGACGGCGAATTTCCGCGCCGCCTCGTCTTGCGGCAGGAAGCACATGGCCACCGCAGAGTGGCCGGGCGGCGGCAGGTCGACGGCGGTCTTGCGCGCCCAATCGCGCAGCAGGGTATCGGGGGTCTGGATCATGCAGCCGGCGCCGTCGCCCATCAGCGGGTCGGCCCCTACGGCACCGCGGTGGTCGAGATTGACCAGAATCTGCAGGCCCTGGCGGACGATGACATGGGTCTTCCGGCCCTTGATATCGGCCACGAAACCGACCCCGCACGAGTCATGCTCGTTGCGTGGGTCGTACAGTCCCTGTTTCTCGGGCAATCCCATCGACTCTGTCCTGCTGGCGCTCGGCGCAGCATCCCCCCGGATGCGTCCGTCAGGGCATTATTAGCCCGGCTGTGGGGCGGGATGAAAGCAATTGTTGCGGCGCAAAAGGCCCTGTAACTTGGTCGCAGTCGCCCTCGAAGGTGTGAAAGAGATGTCGGTCCGGTCCATTCGTCGCCTGTCGGCTTTTGCCGCCGCCCTGTCGCTGGCTGCCACCCTGGCCGCCTGTGGCGGAAAGGGCGCGAGCGAGGCCTATACCGGGCCGGGTTGGTACCTGGAGAAACCCTACCTGCTCGTGGTCGCCGGGCCGAGGGTCTTCGCCGGGCCCTTCTCCTACGACAAGTGCGAGGAAGAGCGCGCCAAGATCGGCGGCGACGCCGCCACCCAGATGCTCTGTGTCCAGCACGTCGGCAAGCCCACCAAGCACGGCTTCTACTAGCGAAACCGCGGCCGAATGGCCAAAGGCGGTCCGCGCCCGCCCTGCCGCTAGAGTTCCAGCGTCAGCATTGGATTGAAACGCGCGTTCTCGACATTGCCGTCCTTGGCATAGCCGCGGGCGTTACAGACCACGCGCGTACGACCAACCCGATAGTCGAAGCTGTCGTGTGTATGCCCGTGCAGCCAGAGCTCCGGCTGCCAGCGCTCGATCCTCTGCGTGAGGTCCGACACGAACGAGGCGTTGATGGACGAGCTGGCAAACCGCGGAGCGATGCTTTGCGGTGTCGGTGCGAAGTGCGTCACGACCACGGTCGGCCCTCCGTGCTTCCGGTCAAAGCACTCGTCGAGCCAGGCGACCGTTTGCGCAAACAGGAGCTGCGACACGGCGGGGCTGAACAGCTCGTCAAAGTCCGGGACGACCTTGATGGCGGAGAAGTCGTACAGGAACTTGCCGGCATCGGCCAAACCCCTGGCACGTGCTTCTCCCGAGGCGAAGAGACGGTAGTCGGACCACAGGGTGCTGCCCAGGAAGCGGACACCCTGGTGATGCCATTCGGAGCGTTCGAGGATGCGAATATTGGTGCCTTCCGCCAACTGCCTCAGCCGCTCGTAAGTCGTGACCAGGTCGCTGCGATAGAATTCATGGTTGCCGGCGACGTAGAGCGTCGGAATGCGGGCCGCCTTTGCCCAATCGATGGCCTGTTGGGGCCGGGCAACGTCGCCGGCAATGATCAGGACATCCGCCTGCGCCTCCGGCAGCGGCATGAAGTCCACCGACAGATGGATGTCCGATAGAAGCGCGATCTTCATGACGTGCCGGCTGATGTTTCTAGCCGCGGGTTTCCGTGGCGAAAACCTTCTGGGCCACCTGCCACTTGCCCTCGACCTTCAGAAAACAGAGCAAGTCGGTAAAGAAGCGCGGTGGGATCGCGCACTTGAGCTTCACGAAGGCCATCGTGGGATTCACCTGGTCAATCTGCAGAACTTCATCGTGGCGGGCCAGACCGCGGGCCTTCGCGGAAGGGCGGGCGCGGACCGCCTTGAGCCATTCGTCACGTGGCAGCGGCGTCAGCCTGCCGTCCTCCTCGTAAGTGAGCGCGCTGGTCGGATGGAATACCGACGCCAGCTTGTCGGCATCCCCTTCGTGGAGGCCGTCGAGATAGGTTTGTACGGCAGTCCTGATCGCTGCGACGTCGTTGGTCATGGTTGATCGTCCCTTGCTCACTCGATTTCCGTATCGGCAGATACTTTACATCGTGCGGGTGCTGTCCATTCCTGCCGATAGTTCGCTCCGCAACGAAGCATCGGCTCGAATTCGCGGCCTATGCTCGCACTTCCGAAGGCCGTTCTGGGAGCAAGCAGGCATCACGATTGAGGCCATCAATGTACTACCCGTCGATTACCCAGGTCCAGTTTGCGGAACGCCGTTCGAAATGAATGACAGGATCGGCACGGCCGAAACCGATTCACCGCAAGCCTGGCTCGCGGTCGCGGCCGCATTTCTCGGCGGCTTCGTCGTCTTCGGAGTCATCTACAGTTTCGGTGTCTTCATCGAACCGATTGCAGCTGAATTTCAGGCGAGCCACGCCGCAACATCGGCGCTCTTTTCCGTTACCGGCCTGACCTTTTACGTATTTGGTTCGCTGACCGGCCTTCTGTGCGACCGCCTGGGGCCGCGAATCGTCGTGAGCGCCGGCGTCTGTTTGCTGGGCGCCGGCCTCACGGCCAGCGCCTTCATTGGGCAGATATGGGCTGGCTACCTGACATATGGCATTGGAGTGGGTCTGGGTGCGGCGTGCACCTACGTACCGACGCTCGCGATGGTCGGAGGATGGTTCACGAGGCGGCGCAACACAGCCCTGGGGATCGCCGCCACCGGCACGGGATGCGGCATGTTGATGGTGCCGCCGTTAGCCGCGGCCCTCATCGGCCAGTTCGGCTGGCGTCAGGCCAACCTGATCCTTGGCATCGGTTGCGCGTTGCTCCTTGCAATCTGTGCGATCGCGACGCAGCGTCCGCCGCCTGCCCCTTCGTTGACCAGCCAGCCCCTGGGCCGTGTCGTGCGCTCCTCGGCGTTCGTGATGCTGTACGTCTCATGGATCCTCGCGACCACTGCCCTTTTCGTGGCGTTCGTATTCCTGCCCGTGTCCGCACTCGATCTGGGTGTCGGCCAGGTGGCGGCGGCGGCATTGATCTCCGCTCTCGGCGGCATGAGCGTCGTAGGCCGCGTCGGTCTTGGCTTCCTCAGCAGCCGCGTAAGCGCACTGCGGCTTTTCAAGGCGGCCACTTTTGTGATGGGAGCGAGCTACGTGCTGTGGCTGACGGCCACAAGCTATGGCTGGCTGCTGGCGTTTGCCGCCGTTCTCGGGCTTGGCTATGGCGTACGGATCGCCCTGATGCCCGTCATACTCATCGAATTGTTCGGATTGCGGAATCTCGGCGCGATACTTGGCGTCTTCTTCACCGCGACGGGGGCAGCTGCGCTCCTCGGGCCACCCCTCGCCGGCTTCATCGTCGATCGTACGGATAGCTATCGATGGGCTGCCGCGCTTGCCTTGGCAGTAGGATTGCTGGGCTTCGCCGCCGTCCTTCGTCTGAAGGCAGACCGCGTGTCGAGCAGTCGCCAGTCGCTCGAGCAATCCGGACGGTGTGGCTGATTCCGCCGGGGCGCTACGGCATCGACCGGTACGGGACTTGTTTTGCCCTGACGGTTCGCCACAGGCCGAAGCATCGACCCAATTCGAAGTGCTATGCACGCGCGCGCGCGGGACCTGGTCTCGATCGGATCGGCGAACTGCGCGAGATCGGATGCAGCCATGCACCGCCGGTCGGGCCTCGGCATCCGACGCACCAATACTGCCCGTCCATCGGGTGAGAGGCCGGCATGAAGCGCGTGAGTATCGGAAATTCAGCCCCCGTAGCGACGGCCGCATTATCGTTCTGCCTGGTGGCCAACCTTGTGGCGCTCATGACTTTCCCGGCCGTATTGCCGGAAGTATCTGCAGAGTGGCAGCTTAGCGCGAGCGAGGCGGGGTGGATCGGCGGGATCTATTTCGCGGGTTACGCTGCGGCCGTTCTGTTTCTGGTCGGCATGACGGACCGCTTCGACGGTCGCTGGATTGTCATCGCCTCGTCACTGCTGGGGGCCGGTGCCAGTTTTGCCTTTGTCGGGCTGGCTGACGGCTTTTGGCCGGCGCTCGTCATACGATTCCTGGGCGGCGTTGCACTCGCCGGCGTCCACATGCCCGGTCTCGTGCTGCTCATAGAGCGTGCCGAGGGGCCGCATCAATCGCGCAGCGTCTCGATCTATACCGCGAGCTATGCACTTGGCAGCGCTGGCTCGTTCCTCGTCGCCGGAATTGTCGACGCAATGTTTGGATGGCGTGCAACGTTTCTGGCCGGCGGGATCGGTCCGCTACTCGCGATAGCCACCATCGCATGCCTTTCGCCAGCACCGGCACGAAAGGCGCCGGCCGGCCCCGTGCTGGAATTCGGCAGCGTGCTGAGAAATCGGCCCTTCATGAGCTACGTGCTCGCTTTTGCCGGCAACACCTGGGAAGTGTTCGGCATCAGAGTCTGGTTCGTGGCGTGCCTCTCGTGGACGCTTCAGGTGCCGGGCAATGAGCTCGATCTGCCCAATCTGGCGATAATTTCCGGCCTGGCATCACTGGCCGGCGTGCCCGCGAGTATCGCCGTTGCCGAACTCGCAACGAAATGGAACCGGTCCCGCGTCATCGTGATGACCTGTGTCGTTTCGGTGGCGGTGTGTCTGGCACTGGCCGCGTCGGCCGGGGGCCCCATTGTTATCGTCCTCACGCTGCTGGTCCTGCTGCAGATCACCAGTTTCGCCGATGTGAGCGCACTCGGCGTGGGTGCGGTCTTGTTGTCCGACCCAGCGCGGCGGGGAGCCGCATTGGCGGTTTACGCTCTCACTGGATTTACGACCGGGTTCCTCGGCCCGGCCGCCGTCGGCCTCAGCCTCGACTGGTTTGGAGGCATCGATAGCCGCCTCGGGTGGACCGCGGCATTCCTGACGATGAGTATCGGCTCTGCAGCGGCCGGCCTGGCCGTCTGGAAGGCACGTCACGCCGAGCAATTGCAGCGGCACCGACGATGACCAGGTCGGGTGCAGGGTCGCAGCCAAGGAACTCCACGGCGGGCTCTACCAGCGAAGCCGCAGCCAAATGGCAGCCGGGACGCAAATCGGCTAAGCCTGCTCCCGAATAGGCGAGCGATCGGGGCGGACCGCAATGCAAAAGTTCATTCACATCACCGACACGCATTTCGTGCCGCCGGGCAACCTGCTCTACGGCCTGAATCCGATCGACCGGCTGGCGCTCTGCGTCGCCGACGTGAACCGCAACCATCCGGACGCGGCTTTCGCCATCCTGACCGGCGACCTCGCGCACAAGGGCGAACCGGAGGCCTATGCGGCGCTGAAGCGTGAACTCGACAAGCTGGTGATTCCCTACCACCTGCTGGTCGGCAATCACGACCACCGCGCCAATTTCCACGCGACCTTCCCGCAGGCCAGGTTCGACGAGAACGGCTTCGTCCAATACACGCTGGAGATGGGTGAAGGCGTGACGGGCATCTGCCTCGACACCAACGAGCCCGGCAAGCCGTGGGGCACCTTCTGCGAAAAGCGCGCCGCCTGGCTAAAGGCCACGCTCGATCGTCTTGGCGATAAGCCCGTGATCATCTTCATCCACCATCCGCCCTTCAAGGTGCGGATTCGGCGCATGGACGACATCTCGCTGCTGGAACCGCAGCATCTGA
>JAUXRT010000392.1 GCA_030681635.1 Reyranella sp. | reverse complement strand
GGGATTGCGGCCGGTGGCGAAGGCGTTGGGCTGCTCCTCGTCGATCACATAGACGCGCGGCATCGGCAGGCCGGCGCGCCCAGCCAGCTCCTGGACGATGCCGTAAAGCTCGGGCGCCTGCTCCGGCCCGACTTCCTGCGCGTTGCTCATGCGCAGCACCATCTTGTCGCTGTTCCAGTAGGCAAACAGGTTCATGCCCAGGGCGGCAACCAGGGCAATGACGAGGCCGGATTGGCCACCCAGCAGATAGCCCGCCACCAGGACGAAGCCGGTGAGGGAAGCGAGAAGGAGAGCCGTCTTGAAGTAGTTCATGTCCGGAAAGATGGTTGCCAACTGTGGCGAAACAAGGCGTCCGGGGGCATCATGCCGGCATGACCGAACCGAAAAAGCCCACCCCGCCGGAGCCGCCGAAGGCGGAGCCGGCCGCGCCCGTCCCGCCCGAGAAGCCGAAGAAGGTCGAGGAGATCGGCGGTCCGCCGGGCCCCGAGCCGACGCGCTACGGCGACTGGCAGTTCAACGGCAAAGTGACCGACTTCTGATGCGCACCGACATCTTCCACCCCGCGTTCAAGGCCCAACCCTGGTGGTGGGAGGCGTGGACGCCCAACAACGCGCTGAGCGTCGACCCGCCGGCCAAGACCGATGTGGTGATCGTGGGCGCAGGCTACGGCGGCCTGTCGACGGCGCTGGAGCTCCGGCGCAACGGCATCGATTGCGTGGTGCTGGAACGCGGCGTGTTCGGCATCGGGGCGTCGACGCGCAACGGCGGCATGCTTTCCGGCGGCACCAACATCGCCAAGGGGCTTGGCGGCAAGAACCCAAAGGTCGAGGCCGAGTTCGAACTCAAGAAGGCAGAGTTCCTGGGCAGCGGTGCCGATTCGCTGCAAACCCTGATCGACATCATTGCGCGCGAGAAAATCGATTGCGGGCTGATCACCACCGGCCGCTTCACCGGCGCCTGGACGCCCAAGCACTATGACGACCAGGCGCGCAAGGTCGAGATGTTCAACAAATACGCCAATGTCGGCGCGGAGATGATCCCGCGCGAGCGCGTGCGCGAGATGATGGCGTCGGACTATTATTACGGCGGCATGTATGTGAAGAGCGGCGGCAATCTCCATCCCGCGCGCTACTACAAGGGCCTGCTCGAGGCCGCGCACAAACAGGGCGCCATCCTGTGCGGCAACCTCGAGGCTGAGCGCATCGAGAAGATCGGCAATGGCTGGCGCGTGCTGACCGCCAAGGGGCCGATCACCTGCCGCGAAGTCGTGATCGCGACCAATGGTTATACTGGCGACCTGACACCCAAACTGAAGATGCGTGTCGTGCCGGTGGCAAGCCACATCATCGCCACCGAAGAGCTGCCGATGCCGGCGACGGATCTGATCCCGTTGCAGCGCTCGATCGGCGACACCAAGCGGGTGCTGACCTATTACCGGCCCTCTCCCGACGGCAAACACATGATCTTCGGCGGCCGCGCCCGTTTCACCGCGGCGCCGCCGGAAGTGAGCGCACCGATCCTGTACCAGTACATGATCGACCGCTTCCCACAGCTCGACGGCATCCGCATCACCCATGCCTGGACCGGCAACGTCGCCTTCGCGCTCGATTCGATGTCGCACATGGGCCAGGACGACGGCATGCATTATCTGCTCGCCTGCAACGGCAGCGGCGTCGCCATGATGACCTATCTCGGAACGCAAACGGCCAAGAAGATCGCCGGCGGCTCCAACGCGCCGGTCAATGCCTTCGATGGCCGTGAGTTCCCCGAGCATCCGCTCTACAACGGCGACCCGTCGCTCTACCTGCCATTGATCGGCGCCTGGTACCGCACGCGCGACTGGCTCGATCGCCGGTTAGCCGGCTGAAGCAGGACAAAAGCATGAAGGTTGGCATCGTCGGCGCGGGGTCGATCGCGTTCGGAATGGCGGCGTTTCTCGAGGGGCAGGGACATGCGGCCACCCTGTGGTCGCCGTCGGGTGAGCGCACCAAGGCCCTGGCCGCAGGTGAGCCGCTCGTGGCCGCCGGCGCCATCGCGGGAACGTTCAAGCCGGCGGTTGCCGCCAGCGCGGAGGAGCTCGTGGGCGGCGCCGAGGTGATCCTGATCGCCTTGCCGGCCTACGGCCACAGCCGCGTGTTCGACAGGATCGCGCCGCACGTCACGCCGGCGCATCAGGTGATTGTCAGCTCGCATGCCTCGTTCGGCGCGCTTTATCTGTCGCGCCTGCTTGCGGCTCGTGGCGTCGCGGTTCCGATCGTGGCCTGGGGCACCACTCTGGTGAGCGGCCGCCAGACAGGTCCCGCCAAGGTCCAGGTGAACACGGTGCGCCAGCGGGTCGATCTCGCCACGCTTCCCGCGGCGCACAGCGCTAGGGGTCTCGCCACGTGCCAATCGCTGTTCGGCGACCGATTCGTCGATCGGCAAAGCCTGCTGGCGATCGCGCTCAGCAATCTCAATCCGACGATTCACATGGGTATCGCGCTCGGCAACATGACCCGCATGGAGCGTGGCGAGAGCTGGGGCCAGGCCGAGAATGTGACACCGAATGTCGGCCGCCTGCTCGAGGAGCTCGACCGCGAGCGTCTTGCGATTGCGAAAGTCCTTGGCCTCGACGTCCGCACGATCTTCCAGCACCTCAATCTGTCGTTCGGCGTGCCCCTCGGTTCGGCGTCGGAGATGCACCAGGCGATGCATGCCATCGGCAAGGGCGGTGCCGGCCCGACGACGGCCGAGAGCCGCTACGTCACCGAGGACGTGCCCTTTGGCCTGGTCCCGACCGCGCAGCTCGGTCGCCTCGCGGGCCATCCCGCGCCGTTGCACGAGGCTGGCGTCGGGATTTTCTCAGCAATGTACGGGCGGGACTTCACGGCCGAGAACGACCTTCTCGCTGCCCTCGACATCGACTCGATTTCCCTGCCGCAGCTCCAGACCCTGTGCCACGACGGTTACCCGCACTTGTCGTCCTGAGCGAAGCGAAGGACCTAGCGGAACGACCA
>JAUXRT010000114.1 GCA_030681635.1 Reyranella sp. | reverse complement strand
CTCGCTGCCGCCGGAGCCCACGCCCGAAGATTGGGAGAAGATGGAGCGCGGCGCCGCCGCCGTCGCCCGCGCGGGCGACAGCGCCGGGATGGTGCTGCAGTGCGCCTCGCTGATCATCGACTACTGGTCGCCGCCGGCCATGAAGCCGCTGGTGATGACCGGGACCCCGAAGCAGAGCACGGTCCACCGCCTGGCGCAGACCGGCGCGTGGTGGATCGAGCTGCACCGACCGGGTGGACTGCGCCGAGACCAGGACGGCTACAAGACGACGCTGCATGTCCGCCTGATTCACGCTTTCGTGCGGCGCATGGTGCGCGGCTCGGGCGCGTGGGATCGCGCGGCCTGGGGCGAGCCGATCAACCAGGCCGATCTCTTCTTCCAGGTCGTGGGCTTCAGCAAGCTCATGATCGATAGCCTGCAGCGCATGGGCTACTGGTTCACCGCCGAGGAGAAGGAAGGCTACTACCTCTTCTGGAAGCACACGGCGGCGCTGCTGGGCGTCGAGAAGGCCTTGCTGCCGTACGTCAACGAGAACGATTGCGGGCGTTACTGGGACCTCTGGATGCTGACCAATCCCGAGCCGGACGCCGACGGCATCGCGCTTGCGGCCACCACGCTCGAGGCGCTGGCCGGGGTCGGCAATCCGTCGGCCCCGATGCGCCTGTTCCAGCTCTGGATGCTGCGCGGCACCACCTACTGGTTGCTCGGCCGGGACGTTGGCCAGAAGCTCAAGCTGCCGTGGCCGCCGGCCGGACACCTGCTGCCGCTGGTCTACAAGCCGGCGGTGCGGATTTCCGAGGCCTTCGCGCAATTGCGCGGAGTCGATCGCAACCAGGCAGCCGCGCGGGCGATCGCCAAGCTGGCGCGCGGCAATGCCGCCGTCGGCGTCGTGCCGGAAGGCTCCCATGTGGTGAGCGCACCGGAGCGCCTGGAGGCGCTCGCCAGATACAAGCCCGGGACGCCGGCGCCCTGAGGCGCCGGCTGGGCGTTCGCTACTTCTTCGGTGTAATCGACACGACCAGGATCAGGCTGTCGACGGCCGTCAGGTAATCGCCGGTCTTGACGCGCGGCAGCTGGGCACGGCCTTCCGGCGTGACCACGTTGTAGGTGCGGACCTGGCCGCCGGCCGGATTGACGAGCGAGAGCGTGCCCGCGCCGGCATCGACGCCGACGACCCACCAGTTGGCGACCATCTGGTTGGCGGCAGCGCCGGCCGCGGATTTCGGGCCCGACGCGCCGACCACGACGCTGCTGTCGCGATCACCGGGCGGCCGGGCGTTGGGGCCGGACAGCACGAAGCTCAGCTTCTCCTCGTAGCCCACGAACACCTGGTCGCCGACCTTGACGATGCCGAGGTTCTGCACGGCGTCGCTCACCTTGCGATTAACGGTGGCGCCGCTGGGCAGCGTGAGCGTGACCGTGCGCGTGGCGGGATCGATGGCGGTGATGCGCCCGTCGACGGAATAGTTGGTGACGGTCGAAATGCCGACGATCGGCGCGGTGCCCTGGGCGAAAGCGCTGGCGGCGGCCACGACAGAGCCGGCCACAAACGAGCTCGCCAGGGCCAAGGCAATCAAGCGTCTTTTGTTGAACATCACATCGACCTCCATTAAGTGCGGAACGCTATCATGAGGTTTGTCAGAACGGCTATGGCCAGTCTGTTACAGTGGGGTTGAAAAGATTCAACGTGACGACCGCCTATCTCGCCGTCGACGGGCTCGAAGCACAGCTCAAGGAAGAGCTGCAGCGCCAGGGCGTCGTGCCGTCGGCCGAGCATGGCCGGCTCCTCATCGTCGAGGGATCGGCCGTGCCGGCAGCCTGGTCGGCCAACATCTGGCACGATTGCGTCGAGCTGCCGGTCGCCTCGATCGGTTCGGCCGCCAAGGCCTTGCGCGACATCCAGCGCAACTGGGCGATGTACGCGCCGCTCCATCACCGCCGCGCCGCCCTGATCCAGGAAAAGCTGCCGCACGTCTCGGCCAAGCCGATCGTCTTTCCCGCCGCCGCGCCGGTCTCACCACTGGGCTCCTGGACGCTGCTGGCGCCCGACCGCCTGCTGGCGGCGGCACACTGCAGCGCGCCGTTCCCCAACGGCGAGGTGGCCTTTGTCGAGGATCGCGAAGGACCTCCCAATCGTGCCTATCTGAAACTCTGGGAAGCGCTGGTGCGAGTCGGGCGCTGGCCGCAGCCCGGCGAGCGCTGCCTCGATCTCGGCGCCTCGCCCGGCGGCTGGACCTATGTGCTGGCCAGCCTTGGCGCCGGTGTGGTGGCGATCGACAAGGCGCCGCTCGACCCCAGGGTGGCGGCCATGTCCGGCGTCGAATGGCGGGGTGAAAGCGCTTTCGGCCTCGATCCCGCCAGCGTCGGCCCGGTCGACTGGCTGTTTTCCGACATTGTCTGCTATCCCGCGCGCCTGCTGGCACTGGTCGAGCGCTGGCGTGCGTCGGGGCTGGCGAAGAACTTCGTCTGCACGCTGAAATTCCAGGGCGAGACCGACCATGACTCGGCGGCGGCTTTCGCGGCGATCCCGGGGGCTCGGGTCCTGCACCTACATCACAACAAGCACGAGCTGACCTTCCTGCTCGCCTAGTCTTGCGGCGGACGGCAATATGCGGGCGATGAGCGAAGAGTACGATGTTGCCGTGGTCGGCGGCGGGCTGGTCGGCGCCGCGACGGCCTGGGGGCTGGCGCGCGAGGGCTGCCGCGTGGCGCTGCTCGACGAGGGCGATCGCGCCGTGCGCGCGAGCCGTGGCAACTTCGCCCTGGTGTGGGTGCAGAGCAAAGGCATTGGCCTCGCGCCTTATTCCGCCTGGACCGTCCGGTCCTCCAACGCCTGGGCGGGCTTCGCTGATCTGCTCCGGGACGAGACCGGCTTCGACGTCTGCTTCCAGCGTCCGGGCGGCTTTCACCTCTGTCTCTCGGACAAGGAACTGGAGACGCGCGCCAATGCGTTGAAGCGGCTGCACAATCAGCCGGGTGCGGTCGACATCAAATCCGAGATCCTCGACCGCACGCAGCTCATCAAGATGCTGCCCGATATCGGGCCCGACGTGGTGGGAGCGAGTTTCAGCCCGCTCGACGGCCACGTGAATTCGCTCCGCCTGTTCCGCACGCTCCACACCGCCATCGCCGCCCGCGGCGTGCGCTACCTCCCCAGTCATCGCGTCGAAGCCATCGCGCAAGAGGGCGGCACCTTCCGCCTCGCCACCAGCCAGGGCGAAATCCGCGCCGGGCGCGTCGCACTCGCGGCCGGCAACGCCAACATGCGGCTGGCGCCGATGGTCGGGCTTGAAGCGCCGATGCGGCCGGAGCGCGGGCAGATCGTGGTCACCGAACGGCTGCGGCCGTTCCTGCATCATCCCACGGGCACGCTGCGCCAGACCGACGAGGGCACGGTGATGATGGGCGACAGCCACGAGGACAGCACCGATCCCTCGGGCCTGACCCTGGGCGTCAGCGCCAAGATCGTGGAGCGGGCGCTGCGCGCCTTTCCGCTGCTGGCCGGCGCCAACATCGTGCGCACCTGGAGCGCGATCCGCGTCATGACCCGGGACGGCTTTCCGATCTACGACGAGTCCGAGTCGCATCCCGGCGCCTTCGTCGTGTGCTGTCATTCCGGCGTGACGCTGGCCGCCAACCACGCGCTCACGGTGGCGCCGATGATCGCCCGCGGCGCCCTCGACAAATCGCTGGTCGCGCCCTTCAGCGCGCGGAGGTTTTATGTTCAAGCGACTGGCTGACAGTGGGAAGAGCGTCGCCCTCACGGTCGACGGCCGGCCGGTAGACTGCCGTGCCGGCGACACGGTGGCGGCGGCGCTGCTGGCGGCGGGCGTGGACCGTTGCCGCACGACGCCGGTCTCCGGCGCGCCGCGTGGCCCTTACTGTCTGATGGGTGTCTGCTTCGACTGCCTGGTCACGATCGACGGTGTCGGGAGCCGCCAGGCCTGCCTTGTGCCGGTGCGCGAGGGCATGGCGGTCGAGACCCAGAGCGGCCGGCGGGAAGCCGGGCGATGACGCAGGCGTCCGATCTCGCCGCGCACTACGACCTCGTGGTGATCGGCGGCGGCCCGGCGGGGCTCGCGGCGGCGGCGGAGGCGGGACGCGCCGGCCTCTCGACCGTGCTGTTCGATGAGAATCCCGGTGTCGGCGGCCAGATCTATCGTGCCATCACCTCTACGCCGGTCGCCGACCGCGCGATCCTGGGCGAGGACTATCGGGCCGGCAGCGATCTCGTGGCCGAGGCGCGCACCGGCGGCGCGCTGATCGCAAACGGCGCCACCGTGTGGAGCCTCGATCCCGCGCGCCTCGTCGGCGTCTCGATTGCGGGCCAGGCGCGTTTGATCCAGGCCGGGCGCGTGATCGTGGCGACAGGGTCGCTCGAGAGGCCGTTTCCCATTCCCGGGTGGACGTTGCCGGGCGTGATGAGCGCGGGCGGCGCGCAGACCCTGCTGAAGGCGCAGGGCTTGGTGCCGGACGGCCGCACGGTGATGGCCGGTGGCGGCCCATTGCTCTGGCTGCTGGCGGCACAGATCCTGCGCGCCGGCGGCCGTATCGAGGCGATCCTCGACACCATGCCACGCCGGAACTGGCTGCGGGCGCTGCCGCATCTGCCCGACTTTCTGCTGTCGCCCTACGCCGCCAAGGGCGTGAAGCTGCTGCGTGAGGTGCGGGCCCGGGTGCCGGTCATCCGCGTTGCCGAGCTCGAAGCCGTGGGCGACGACCGGTTGCGCGAAGTGAGCTTCAACGGGCGTCGCCTGCCAGCCGATCTGCTGCTGCTGCACCAGGGCGTGGTGCCCAACGTCAATCTCGCGATGGCGGCAGGCGTGGCCCATGAATGGAACGCCCGCCAACTCTGCTTCCAGCCGGTGCTTGACGAGGATTTCAACAGCTCCGTGCCCGGTATCGCCGTGGCCGGCGATGGCGCGGGCATTGCCGGCGGCACCGCGGCGGCCGAGCGCGGACGCATCGCAGCCGTTGCCGCGATCCGCGCCCTCCGGCCGTCGGCACCGGTGCCGGACCTCCAGATCATCCGCCAGAGGTTGCAGCGCGAGGAGATGGGTCGGTCGTTCCTCGATTGGCTGAACCGTCCCGCCGACTCCTTTCGCCAGCCCGAGGGCGATACGATCGTCTGCCGCTGCGAGGAGGTCACGGCCGGCCAGGTGCGCGCCGTGGCCGACCTGGGCTGCGAGGGGCCGAACCAGATGAAGGCTTTCATGCGCTGCGGCATGGGTCCGTGCCAGGGACGGCTGTGCGGCCTTACCGTCACCGAGCTGATCGCGGACCAGCGCGGCACGACACCTGCCGAGGTCGGCTACTACCGGCTGCGCCCGCCGGTGAAGCCGATCACCGTGGCCGAATTCGCCTCATTGCCGATCGCCGAGGGCGAGCGCCTGGCCGTCGAGAACTAGCGGCGCACACGCCGCCAGTCGTAGCCCAGCCGCGGGAAGTGCACAGCGACATTGCCCACCACAGGATCATCGCGCAGCAGTGCGATCTCCTGGGCGTCGATGAACAGCACTTCGCCCTCGACCCAATCCTTCGCATTGTCGGCCGGGCGCACGCGGGCGCGCTCGCCGGGTTGGGGGTCGCCCTCCTGCGGCAGCGAGGCGCGCGGCGTCGCGGGTTCGGCGGCGCGGGCTTCGGCCAGGGCGGTGTCGGCATCGATGTCGGTGCGCTGGCCGTGGCCGATGGTGGCCATGCGGTCGCGCCAGGCGATCAGCTTCGGATAGGGATCGAACACGGCACGGCAATCGATATGCCGGCCGCGATAAAACCAGACGACATGGTAGGCGGCGAAATCTGCGATGCTGGGCCGGGCGCCCAACAGATAAGTCCGTCCATCGGCCAGCATGTCGGCGAGCCATTTGATCTGCGGCTTTACGAGATGGAGGTTGCGGATGGCGGCGGCCCGCACTGCCTCGATCGAGGGCGTCGGCAGCCCGTGCAGGCGGGCGCGGTCCTCGTGCAGGCCGGCCGGCATGTGATCGGCGTTGATACCCGAGACATAGAGGGCCGTCGGCCGCATGAACTGCAGCTCGGCCCAGCGCGTCAACGCTTCGTCGGCCCCCGCGGTCGAGGCGGGATAGAAAGTGGGCGAGGGCACGCGCCGCTCAAGCTCGCGCGCGATCAGGTTGGTGTCGCACCAGATGTCGGCGCCTTCCTGCAGGACCGGCGTGCGTCTGTAGCCGCCGGTCAGCGGCTCCAGCTTGGGCTTGGGCGCAATCGGCGGAATTTCCACGCCGCGCCACGCCAGGCCCTTGTAGCCCAGCATCAGCCGCGCCTTCTCGGCGAAGTTCGAGAAGTCGTAATGGTGGAGGATGAGCCTGCTCACGCTGCCTTCAAGACGCCTTCGTCATCCTCGATCGGCAGCGCGTTCCAGTTGCGCGACACCACCCAGTCGGGCCGCGGGTTGGGGCCGAGCTGCGGCTTGTTGGCGACGGTGTTGCACGAGACATAGATGTGCCAGCGATCGTCGGCCGAGAGATTGTGACCTGAAGCGTGCAGCACGTTGCAGTGGAACAGCACCGAGGTGCCGGCGCGGCCGGTGACGGCCACAGGCTCGGGCGAGCTCTTCAGGATTTCGATCATGCGCTGCCTGGGCATCGCCCAGAACTTGTACGAGGTCGATTCGTCGTAGACCGGTTCGATGCGGCCGAGCTTGTGGCTGCCCGGGATGAGATAGAGCGCTCCGCCCATCTCGCTGGTGTCGGTCATCATGACGTTGAAGGTCGCCATGTCGGGACGCGCGCAGCCGTCTCGCATCCACGAGCCGTAATCCTGGTGCCACTGCCACACCGTGCCCTCGATCGCGGGCTTGGTGTTGATCTTGGTATGATAGACGTAGACCGCGTCGTCCTTCAGTACCTGGCGCACGGGCCGCAGTAGGCGCGGCGTGCGGACCAGGGCATGGAACGGCCTGGAGCGTGTCGGGCCGTCGTCCTCGTGGCAGCGGAAGATGGTGCGGACGCCGCCGGTGTGCTCGCGCACCACCTCGTCGCCCTCGACCTGGGAGAGCCGCGCCACTTCGCGGCGCAGAATGGCCACCTCGTTGCGCGAAAACAGATCGGAAAAAACCAGAAATCCGTCTCTGTCGAACTGTTCCAGCTGCTGGGCGCTCAATTCCATTTGCGCTTCTCCGATGACGCATTTGCAAACGCTAACACCGCTGGCCTGCCGCCGCAAAGACGGTCAAAATCGGGGCCTAGCGGGAGAGAACGATAATGAACGGCGCTGTGAACATCGATGACCTGCGCAAGCTCGCGAAGAAGCGGCTGCCCAAGATCGCCTACGACTTCATCGAGGGTGGCACCGACGACGAGGTCGGTCTCGTTACCAACGAGCAGGCGTTCCGCCAGGCGCGCATCGTGCCGCGCTATCTCGTCGACGTCTCCGTGCGCGACCAGTCGACGACTTTGTTCGGCCGCACCTATTCCAGCCCGATCGGCATCGCACCGACCGGTCTTGCCGGCCTGTTCCGCCATGGCGCCGACCTGATGCTGGCCGAGGCCGCGCGCGACGCCAATGTGCCCTTCATCATGTCGGGCTCCAGCACCGGCTCGATAGAAGATCTCGGCAAGCTCGCGCCCGACCATGGCTGGTACCAGCTCTATTCAGCCAAGGATCCGGCCGTCTCCGAGGATCTGATCAAGCGCTCGGCCGACGCGGGCCTGCGTACGCTCGTCTTCACCGTCGACGTCCCCGAGGGGTCCAACCGCGAGCGCAATACGCGCAACGGCTGGGGCCGTCCGCTAAAACTCACCTGGAAGACCAAGTTCGAGGCGCTGAGGCATCCGGCTTGGATGCTGCAGTGGCTGCAGCACGGCACACCCTACTTTTCCAACTGGGCCAAATATGTCGGCCCCGACGCCACGGCCGACAAGGTGGCGGACCTCGTTGCCTACCAGAACCGCGCGCCGATGACCTGGAAGCATGTCGAGCGCTACCGCGAACTCTGGAAGGGCAACTTCGTGCTGAAGGGGATCATGCATCCCGACGATGCCATCCGCGCCCATGCGCTGGGCGTCGACGGCATCATGGTGTCGAACCACGGCGCGCGTCAGCTCGACATCGCGCCGTCGCCGCTGGAGGTGCTGCCGGCGATCCGCGACGCGGTCGGCGACAAGATGACGGTGATGTTCGACGGCGGCATCCGCCGCGGCATGGATGCGATCGTGGCCTTGTGCATGGGCGCCAAGTTCGTGTTCGTGGGCCGGCCGACGCTCTACGGCGTGACGGCGGGCGGCGTGGCGGGCGCCACCAAGGCGCTACAAATCTTCAAGCGCGAGATCGACATCACCCAGGCCCAGATCGGCGCGCCCACCATCGCCGACCTCGGCCCGCAGTTCCTGATGTGGAAGGATGTCGAGGATCTGCGCCGCAACAAGCGCTGATCGCTTGCAAATTCGGCTAAGGCTCCGTACACCGTCGTCCTTCCGAGGGCTCTTCGAAATGGATCAGCGCTAACCCCACTGTTTTGGTCTCCCGTCATTTGACGGGAGGAGCACGGCAACGCCGTGCGGGTGCGCTGTTTTTCGGAGCCTCTCGTGTCCCATCCTCTTCTGACCGCACCCATCGGGCGGAGTCTGCTGCGCCTCGCCGGCCCCACCACCGGGCTCATGGCGGTGCAGATCGCGGTCGCTATTGCCGAAACCTGGTTCATCAGCCGGCTCGGCGCCGACGCGCTGGCGGGTTTCGCGCTGGTCCTGCCGTTCGTGGTGCTGATGCACAACGTGGCCAACGGCGGCATGGGCGGCGGAGTCGCCTCGGCATTGGCGCGCGCGCTGGGTGCCGGCCGGCTCGAGGATGCGCGGGTGCTGGTGTTGCATGCGCTGGCGGTGGCCGTCGCGTGCGCCTTGGTGTTCGCGACCTTCGGCTGGACTGTCGCTCCCGTGCTCTATCGCCTGATGGGCGGCAGCGGGCTCGCGCTGGAATACGCGCTCGCCTTCAGCAACATGTTCTTCTTCGGTGGCGTGGTGCTGTGGCTGAACGCGTTTCTTGCGGCCCTCCTGCGCGGCGGCGGCGATGCGGCGACGCCCGGTCGTTACGGCCTGCTGATGTCGATCGTCTACGTGCCGCTGGCGGGCCTCATGACGCTCGGGGTCGCCGGCTGGCCGGGCCTCGGCATGATGGGGCTCGCCATGGCCGGGATCGTAACCATGAGCGGCTCGGCCCTGCTGCAGGCGCGCGCCGTGCGGCAGGGCGGGCTGGGCTTCATGCCGCGGTTCGCCGGCGTCAGGCTGCAGCGCCGGCTGTTGGGCGAGATGCTGCGCGTCGGCCTTACTGGGTCCTTCGCGACGCTGACCGGCATTCTCACCGCGACGCTGGTGACCGGGCTGGTCGGCCGCTTCGGCACCGATGCGCTGGCGGGCTTCGGCATCGGCATGCGCCTGGAATATATGGTGGCGCCGCTCGCCTTCGGCATCGGCACGGGCCTGACCACTCTGGTCGGCGTGGCATCGGGCGCGGGCGACTGGAAGCGCGCGGTGCGGGTCGCCTGGATCGGTGGGTTTGTGGCCTTCGCGGCGATCGGCGTCATCGGCTGGACCGCGGCGCTGCTGCCGGAAAGCTGGTCTCGCCTGTTCACTGACGATCCGCAGGTGATCGCCGCCAGCGTCTCCTGCCTCACGCATGTCGGGCCGTTCTACTGCCTGTTTGGCCTGGGCCTCGCGCTTTACTTCGCGAACATGGGCGCGGGCGGCATGACAGTGCCGCTCCTGGCCGGCATCGCCCGGATGGTGGTGGCCACGGCCGGCGGCTGGTTCGCCGTCGAGAAGCTGGGAATGGGACTGAACGGCGTGTTCGCCGCGATCGGGGCCGGCATGGCGGCCTATGGCTGCCTGGTCGCCTTGCCGCTGCTGCTGGCGCCCTGGGGGCGCGGGCGGTAGTCCGCAGCCTCTCCCCCTTGTGGGGGAGAGGCGTTGGAGTGGACGTGAAGAGTCTTACTGCACCACTTCGAACAGGCCGGCGGCACCCATGCCGCCACCGATGCACATGGTGACGACGACGTTCTTGGCCTTGCGGCGGCGACCCTCGATCAGCGCGTGGCCGGTGCAGCGCGCGCCGGTCATGCCGAACGGATGGCCGATCGAGATCGAGCCGCCGTTGACGTTCAGCTTCTCATTGGGGATGCCGAGCTTGTCGCGGCAGTAGATCACCTGCACGGCAAACGCCTCGTTGAGCTCCCAGATACCGATATCCTCGACCTTGAGGCCATGCTTCTTCAGCAGCTTCGGCACCGCGAACACGGGGCCGATGCCCATCTCATCAGGCTCGCAGCCGACCACCTCGAAGCCGCGGTAGATGCCGAGCGGCTTCATGCCGCGCTT
>JAUXRT010000361.1 GCA_030681635.1 Reyranella sp. | reverse complement strand
CGCGCTCCCAGCGGGACATGAATCATGCTGACCGTCCGCGACGCCCATGCCCGCGTCATCGCGGCTTTCGAGGCGCTGCCGTCTGAAACAGTGTCCGTCGCCGACGCGACCGGCCGCGTGCTGGCCGTGGCGCCGGCCGCGCGGCTCACGCAGCCGCCGTCCGATCTCTCGGCAATGGACGGCTATGCCATGCGCGCGGAAGACGTTCCGGCCGCTCCCACCACCCTCACCCTGGTCGGCCAGGCGCCGGCCGGCGGCTCCTACGATCACGCGCTGAAGCCCGGCGAGACCGTCCGCATCTTCACCGGCGGCCCGCTGCCGATGGGCGCCGACGCCATCGTCATCCAGGAAGACACCAAAGCAGACGGCGACAAGATCACCATCCTGGAAGCGCCGCGGCCCGGCCGGCACATCCGCAAGGCCGGGCTCGACTTCGCCGGTGGCGACACGCCGCTGAACGCGGGCCGCACCCTCACCACGCGCGATGTGGCGCTGGCCGCGGCCATGAACCATCCCTGGCTCTCGGTCCATCGCAAGCCGCGCGTCGCCATCCTCTCGACCGGCGACGAACTGGTGATGCCGGGCGAGCCGGTGGGCCGCAACCAGATCGTCTCCTCCTCCGGCATTGCCGTGGCCGCCCTCGTGCGTGCCTGGGGCGGCGAGCCGACGTTGTTCGATATCGCCCGCGACGACGCCAAGCTGATCGAGAGCTGCATCGCCGCCGGCGCCCAGCACGATCTGCTGATCACCCTGGGCGGCGCCTCGGTCGGCGACCACGATCTCGTGCAGGGCGCGCTGAAAGCCCAGGGCTTCGCCATGGATTTCTGGCGGATCGCCATGCGCCCGGGCAAGCCGCTGATGTTCGCCGCCAAGGACCGCGCGCGCGTGCTCGGCCTGCCCGGCAACCCGGTCTCGACCATGGTCTGCGCGCTGCTGTTCCTGAAGCCGGCGATGGACCGGATGCTGGGCCAGCCCGGCGACCTCGTCGGCACGGTGCCGGCCCGGCTGGCTGTCGACGTCAAGATGAACGACCAGCGCGAAGACTATGTCCGCGCCACGCTGAGCCGCGCGGCGGACGGCACGCTCACGGTGACGCCGCATCCAGTGCAGGACAGTTCGATGCTGTCGGTCCTGGCCGAGGCCAGCGCATTCCTCGTCCGGCCGGTCCACGATCCCGCCCGCAAGGCCGGTGAAACCGTGCAAGTGGTTGATCTCGCGGCCCTTCCCGGCGGCTACTGATCTCCAGATTTCTCAAGCTGTCAGCGCATGCAGCTCGATCGGCAAGGGCTGGCCATCGAGCGCGACGAGGCCCAGGGACTCGCTCGCGACCGGCTGCGTGAGACGGGACACGACGGCGGCCGACATCATCGCGGGCCGGCCCGTACTCTTGCCCTTCGCTTGAATCCGGTTCGCGATGTTCACGGTATCGCCGATCGCGGTGTACTCCAGCCGCTGGCTGGTGCCGATATTCCCGACGATGGCCGGGCCGGCATGAATGCCGATACGCTGGACGAGAGGTGGCAGCCCGCGACGGGCACGATCCCCGTTCAGGGTGGCGAGGGCGGCCATCATGCCCTGCGCCGTCCGGACCGCGCGATCAGCGGCGTCCCGGGTTGGCAACGGCGTGCCGAACGTCGCCATGATGCCGTCGCCCATGAACTTGTCGAGGGTGCCCCCCGACCTGAATATCTCCGCCACCATCCGCTCGTGATATTCCGAAAGCATCGTCAGCACCTCGCCGGCAGGCAGGCCGGCGCACAGCCTCGTGTACCCCGACAGGTCACTGAACAGGACCGCGACGTCCTGCTCCTTGCCTCCGGGACGCAGGAAGGCGTCGCCTCCACCGGTAATGCCGCGGGCGATGTCGGGCGAAAAGTAGCGGCTGAGCTGGTCGGTGGAGCGCTGCAGTGCGATGGCTTCGGCCATCGTCTGACGGGCGAAGCGGACGGCGAACGTCATGCAGACCGTTGCACTACCGACAAAGATCAATTCCATCACAAGGCGCGTCGTGCTGACGGCCGGTCCGACATAGGGCGCCGCGCTGTTGGAGGCGAAGGTCGTCGCCGGATCGAGCACCGCAAGGCCGTAGAAGCCGAGCAAGGTGAGCGCAAGGCCGCCGCCGACCATCGCCACATAAAGCGGCCGCAGCGTCAGCGCGACGCTGGCCATTGCGCCCAGTCCGGCGCTGGCCAGCGGCAACTTGGTGAGCAGCGAGACCGGCGTCTCGGCGGGGAGACTGCGCAGGATAACCAGGCCCAGGACGGCGGTGAAGGTCGATGCCGCGAGCGCAACGACCATGCCGACGACTCCCACCCAGCGCGGCTGGCGCAGGGCGAAGAGCAGGCCGACGCCGACCACGATCGAAAAGGCGAGATAACCGACAATCAACGAGGCCCTGAAAGTGACGGCCGGATCCTCCGCCAGCTGGATCAGGACATGCACCATCACGGCTGAGAAACCACAGATGAGGATGTAGAGAAGAAGCCTCAGGCTACGCGCCTCGCGTTCGCGCAGGAGGCGGGCGGTTTCGTCGACACTGCGGTCCATCGGCTCCCCCCGGGCGATCCCTTCAGGGTCGCTCGCTCTCAGCACGGACACGATAGGGTACTTGCCCGGCCTTGAGGGTCCTAGTCGCACGCAGGGCGCGCGCGGCCGTCAAAACCGCGCAAGTGGTTGATCTCGCGGGCCTTCCCGGCGGCGACTGATCCCCAGCTGCCTCGGGAAAACTTGACCCGGAGGCGGAACTAAACTAGAACATGTGTCGGGTTTCAGGATTTGTTCCTAAATCCGGTAGGCGTTCTGGGGAGAAGACGGTGTTAACCCGCAAGCAAAACGAACTGCTGATGTTCATCAACAAGCGCCTCAACGACGACGGCGTTTCGCCCTCGTTCGACGAGATGAAAGAGGCGCTCCGGCTCAAATCCAAGTCGGGCATCCATCGCCTGATCACCGGGCTGGAAGAGCGTGGCTTCCTGCGCCGCCTGCCACATCGTGCGCGAGCCCTGCAGGTTCTGAAAGTGCCCGACACGGCGGCCATGCCCGCGCCCAACGTCATGCCGATGCTGGCCCGCGCCGGCGGCATGGGCGAGGCGCGCGAAGGCTTCGTGCCCCAGGTCGTGCGCGGCGGCGAGCGCATGCCGCTGGCCGGCGCCATCATGATCGCCAACGAGGCCCAGGCGCTCAGCCTGCCGCTCTACGGCCGAATCGCCGCCGGCACGCCGATCGAGGCGCTGCGCGACAATTCCACGACCGTCGATGTCCCCGTCACCCTGCTCGGCTCGGGCGCGCATTACGGTCTCGAGGTCCAGGGCGACTCGATGGTCGAGGCCGGCATCCAGAACGGCGACATCGCCATTATCAAGAGCGCCGACACCGCCGAGACCGGCGAGATCGTGGTCGCGCTCATCGACGATACGGAAGCGACCTTGAAGCGCCTGCGCAAGAAGGGCGCCTCGATCGCACTCGAGCCCGCCAACGCCGCCTACGAGACGCGGATCTTCGGACCCGACCGGGTAAAAATCCAGGGCCGGCTCGCGGGGCTCTATCGCCGGTACAATTAGCCCTCCTGCGATTTGCAGGTTCAGCAGGTTTTTGCTAGTTTTTCTGCCATGATGGGAGACGCCCGACGGAGAAATCCGCCGGGCGTTTTTTATGGTCCCCCGAGTGGTCCATGAGTGGTCCATGAGTGGTCCATTCCGGCGCTGATTTTCTAGACACTCATCTCGGCGAGCAGCCGGCGTCGGTGGCACAGTTTGTCAGGGGGCGATCGGGCAGTCGCTTCAAGGACTTGGTCCGGCTTTTTGGCACAGCTTCCTGGACACCGCGTGGCACAACGAGCTGTGCCAGAAAATGGCCCCTCTCAGACTCCCATGCTCAGGCCCCGGGCGCCTTCACCGGCGCGGTCTGGCGCATCGAACTGTTGGGCACCCAGGGCCGGTCGCCGCGACGGGCATTGGCGGTCTCGCGGCGGACGCCCAGATCGTCGAGCCACAGCGCCTGCGCCCCCTCGCGCCAGGCGTCGCGGCGGTCGATGACGAGGCGCGGGCCGTGGCACCTGCCCCGGGCGTCCACGGTCGAGAGCACGATGTCGGCCGAGCTACACGCCTCGGCCAGGCGGCGGTCGTCGCTCACCATCGCGACCCGCCACGGCCTCTTGCGCCAGCGGCAGAGGCCGGTGGCGCAGCCGAGGCCGGCCGCCTGCTGGTCGGCGCTCACGGTCCAGCGCCTGGCCCCCTCCTGCCCTTGTCGTCTCGCCCAGGCGTCGCTCACGAAGCGGTCGGTGCGGGCCGAGGCGACGTGGACCTGGCCGCGCTCGTCGCGCAGGCCCAGCACGCGGCCGTCCTCGCTCATCAGCAGGTCGGGCGCCGGTGGCGGCCCTAGCATCAGGCCGATTGCCACGATGGGGAGACCGGCCAGCCGCCAGCGGCGGCGCCACAGGCAGAGCCACAGGCC
>JAUXRT010000352.1 GCA_030681635.1 Reyranella sp. | reverse complement strand
GTCGCGGCCGACATGGCCGCGTTGGCCGGCGTGCGGGCGGCGAGCTGCATGATGCCGGTGCCGAGCTTGATGCGCTTGGCGGCGTCGCCGAAGCCGCGGCGCACCATGATGTCGTTGTGGAAGTTTTTCGTTTTGTGGCCCATGCCGCCGACGTAAAGCGCGACCTCGGGTTTCAGCCGCGCGAGGGCGCCCTTCACATCGTCGTCGACCTCGACATGGACGTTGGCGGCGATGGCGAAGTCTTTAAAACCCTTGCCATTGCCGGCGCGCCTAAAGCCTTCTTCGAGCCAGGGCCGGTACTCGTCCATGGCACCGGGCATGAAGCCCATCGGCAGCCAGCCGTCGGCGATCTCGGCCGTCAGCTTCACCGTCGCCTCGTTGCCGGTGGCGAGATAGATCGGCAGGTCGGGGTTCATGTGCAGGATGGATTTCAGCGGCTTGCCGATGCCCATGCTGCCGGGGCCGGTGTAGGGCAGCGAAATCTCGCGGCCCTCATGCGTGACCGGCGCTTCGCGCTTGAAAATCTTGCGCATGATCGAAACGTAATCGCGCATGCGCCAATAGGGCTTGCCCCAGGGCTGGCCGTACCAGCCTTCGACGATCTGCGGACCGGAAACGCCGAGCCCTGCGATGAAACGGCCGCCGCCGGCCATGGCATCGACGGTCGCGGCCGACATGGCCGCGTTGGCCGGCGTGCGGGCGGCGAGCTGCATGATGCCGGTGCCGAGCTTGATGCGCTTGGTGTGGGCCGCGAGGAAGGCGAGCGGCGTCACGGCATCGGAGCCGTAGGCTTCGGCAGTCCAGACGGAATCGTAACCCAGCTCCTCGGCGCGCTGCACGAGTTTCACGGGAATATCGAGGGCGGCGCGGGAATAGCCGATGGAGAGGCCCAGCTTCATTGTCGTTTCCTCCTGAGAGGCGAGACCGTACCATCCACGGGCGCCGGACCAACAAGGAACAGGCATTGAAATCTGTCTTGCGATACGCCGGCCAGGCGCTCGCCCAAGCACTCGTCATTGGGGCGATCACGCTCGCGCTGGATTTCATCCTGACGGCGGTGCTGTTCCCCGATCTGAAGAAATCCTGGGCGGAGGCCGCCCGGCCCGGAGTTTATAGGCCCGCCGCGCATCATCACGATCTCGTCCCGAACCGGGAGATCACGCGCCTGTGGGGCCGGGTCCGCTATCCGTGGAAGACCGACCGTTTCGGGTTCCGCACCGGCACCTGCGCGCCAGGCGAACCGGACAAGGGCCGGGAGGCGATCTTCGTCGTGGGCGATTCCTTCACCGAGGCGCTGGGCTCGAGCTATGAGCAGAGCTTCGTCGGGCTGATGGCCTGCGATGCCGGGAAACAGGGCAAGGCGGTCTACAATCTCGGTGTCGCCTCCTACAGTCCGGCGATCTATCACCAGAAGATCCGCGCCGCCGCCCGGCGACTGGGGATCACCCCGGCTGAAATCTTCGTCTTCCTCGACCTCTCGGACATCGACGACGATGCCAACGTCTATCGCGCTTCAAGTGAGGGCGCCGTTGCCCACGCCCGGCCGGCCGGCTTTTCGATCCCGTGGGACGACGTCGGACGGTTTTTCCTCAACAACTTCGCGATCGTTCATCTCGTTCACGACCTTTCCGTCGCCTCCTCGTTCAACCAGCAGATGTCCTTCGGCCGGCCACGCGCGCGCTGGACGTTCGATCCGGTGCTGCTGGAGAGCTGGGGCCGGCGCGGCCTTGAGGTGGCGGGCGGCAATCTCGACCGGATCGTGGGTGTCTGTCGTGATTGGAAATGCCGCGTAACCCTGGTGGTCTATCCCTGGCCGGACAATGTCGCGGTGGGCGATCGCGACAGCCTGCAGGTGCGTCATTGGCGTGACTGGGCGGCGGCGCGCGGCGTGCGTTTCGTCGACGGTTTCGCACCGTTCTTCCGTGAGCCGGCCGATGTCGTGATCGGCAAGTATTTCATCGCGGGCGACGTCCATTTCACCGAGGCCGGCAACCGGTTGCTCTACGACGAGGTGCGCACCGCGACGGGCGGCACCTGGTAGGACTCTCCTAGGAGACCATCACGTACCAGCCCTGAGCCACGTGTCCGGCGCCGCCACTGGCCGCCTTGACCCGGATCTTCTTGGCCAGCACGTCGAGGGACGCGCCGCGCTCGACCCGGATCGTGCGGGCGGCGCCATCGACCTCGACCATCAGACTGTCGGTCGCGTGCAGCCGGTAGATCGAGGGCTTGTCGCGCGCCATCAGAACGGTCTGCCAGCGGTTGCGGCCGGCGGCGATCCGCCCGGCCGGCACCTGGATGCCAACGGCGTCAGCGGGGACATTCTGTGCTTGCTTGGCCATGCACTTCTCCGGGTCAGGCGTCGCCAGATGACAGGAAATCGCGCGTTGCCGCCACTGCTTCGGCCAACCCCACACGCTCGATGCTGACCCCTGGCGGGAAGGCGCCGAGCAGGCGGCTGGGCAGCCGCGAGTCCAGCATCACGAACACGCCGCGATCGTCGCCGCGGCGGATCAGACGGCCATAGGCCTGTTTCAGGCGGAGACGCGCCAGCATGTCGTCGTAGGCGGTGGCGCCGGCCCCGGCCGCCTTCCATGACGCTTTACGGGCGCGATGGAGGATATCGGGCCGCGGCCACGGCACACGGTCGAACACGATCAGCCTCAGCGAGCGTCCCGGCACGTCGACACCGTCACGCACCGCATCGGTGCCGAGCAGGCAGGAATGTTCCTCGGCCCGGAAGATATCGACCAGGGTCGCGGCATCCATGCCGCCGACATGCTGGGCATAAAGCGGCAGCCCCGCCTCCTCGAGCACCGGCGCGATCCGCTGGTGCACGGCGCGCAACCGGCCGATGGCGGTGAAGAGGCCCAAGGCGCCGCCGCCCGCGGCCAGGAACAGCTCGCGATAGGCCGCCGCCACCTGGTCGGAATCGTCGCGCTTCACGTCCTTCACGATCAGCACCTTGGTGGCGTGGGCATAGTCGAAGGGCGAGGCCATCGAGGCGCGCATCGCCGGCCGCAGCAGATGCTTGGTGCCGGTGCGCGCCTCGGCCACCGCCCAGTCGGCGTTGAGGTCGGGCGCTTCGTCGTTGGCGGCAGCCGGCACGCCCAGCGAATCGCGCAAGGTGGCCGAAGTGATGACCGCGCCGTGCGACGGCCGAATCACCGAGTTCACGAATGGCTCGGTCGGATCGAGATAATGACGGTACATGCCGACGTCGATCTCGCGCTGCTGTGCGCGTTCCACGGCGAACCAGTCGACGAAGGCGGGGTCGGGGTCGTTGTGCAGGCCGCGCAACATGGCGCGCCAGGCTTCAAGCGTGACCTCGCAGCGATTGGTGAGCGAGCGCGCCACGCCCTCGATGCGGCCACGTTGCCCCGAGTCGAGCTGCTCCGCCTCGGCCTCGAGCTTGGCCCGCAACGCCTGGCGCAGGCGGCGCACCGGCACCAGCATCTGCTCGAGCGACTGGGCGAGCTGGTCCGCGGCTTCGATCAGGCCGGGATTGAGCGGCCGCACGTCGCATTCCTGACCAAAACCCTGATCGTTGCCGGCCGAACGCGCGCGGACTTGTAGGCGCACGAGGGCCAAAAACTCCTCGGCGGGGCCCAGCACCGTGCCGTCGGCCAGCCGCGTCTGCCAATTTGTGCCGGGCAGGCGCTGGGCCAGGTCGAGCAGGCGCTTCAGCGCATTCAGCGCTTCGGTGTCCTCGCCCAAAAGATCGCTGACGCGGCGTTCGAGGCCGCGGGCGCGGCTGCCGCGCCGGCCCTCGGCGCCCAGCAACCAGCGTCGGAGGTCGGAGGCTTCGACGCCACTCAGGTGCGCGCCGAAGGCGCCGTCGGCGGCGTCGAACAGGTGGTGGCCCTCGTCGAACACATAGCGCAGCGGCCGCGTCGCATCGTCGAGCCCGCCCATCGCCGCCTGGATCATCACCAGCGCGTGGTTGGCGATCACGATGTCGGCCTGGCGGGCGCGGCGGATGGTGCGTTCGACGAAACACTTCCTGTAGTGCTCGCAGGCCGAATAGATGCACTCGCCGCGCCGGTCGGCGAGACGGGTGACGCGGCTGCGGCCGACCAGGTCGAGCAGCCAGGCGGGCAGATCGCCGCCGATCATGTCGCCGTCGCGGCTGGCCAGTGCCCAGCGGGCGAGCAGGCCAAGGCCGACGGCGTTCTCCGGTTGAAGTCCGCTGCGTTGCACCGCCTCCTGGAAGTTCAGCAGGCAGAGATAGTTCTCGCGACCCTTGCGGACCACCACGCGGCGGCGCTTCTCGGCCGAATCGCGGTGCAGCCGGTCGAGCTCGTTGTCGATCTGGCGCTGCAGGTTGCGGGTGTAGGTGGCGATCCACACCGGCGCGCCGTTCTTCTCCGCCCACAGCGAGGCCGGCGCCACGTAGCCCAGGGTCTTGCCGACGCCGGTACCGGCCTCGACCAGCACGACGTTGGGCTTGTCCTCTTCCTCGCGCGGCGCGAAGGCCTGGGCGGCGGCGGAGGCGTAGTCGCTCTGGGTCGGCCGCGCCTCGGCCATGTTGGCGCCGGCTGAAATCATCTGGGCAAGCCTGAGCCGCGCCTCGCGCGATTCGACCGGCGCGCTGCCCGGCGGCGGCGCGGGTGGCGGTTCCTCCCATTGCGGCAGGGTGCGCCAGACATCGAGCCCGGCGCCGGGCCGTGGCTTCTTGGCCGCCTGTTCGAGGCCGAGGGCCGACAGCACGGCGTCGCCCCATGCCC
Organism: Reyranella sp.; assembly: GCA_030681635.1. Lineage (GTDB taxonomy): Bacteria > Pseudomonadota > Alphaproteobacteria > Reyranellales > Reyranellaceae > Reyranella. The sequence goes on along the minus strand of JAUXRT010000352.1, from coordinate 4,695 downwards.
ACTGGCCGCGCGCCATGGCAAGTGCCGTGTCCTTCAGGTCGGGCGAGGCCAGTGCCGCCATGTCGTCCAGCTCATCGAGCAGGACGCGCGCGGCCTCGGACAGGCTCGCCACTTCTTCTTCCGGCGTGGCCGGAATGGGCAGATCGAGCGACTCGCAGAGGCCGCGCGGCGTTGGCAGGCAGAAGGTCGCAGGCCGCACGAAGGCATAGAGTTCCAGCAGGTCGCGTGCCGGCAGATCGTCGAGGCCGAGCCGTGCCGCGACGGCGGGGGCATGACAGACCAGCGGCCGGCTGCCGGCGGCGCGCACCGCGGCGTCGGATGCCGACACACGCTCGATGCGGCCATCCGGCGTGCGCCACAACGCGCCGCGCGCCGTCGCGATCAAAGCCGGCCAGGAAGGGAAGGGGGACGTCACCCGAAGTGGATAGCACAGGCCAGTTGCCCGATGCAGTTCGCCTTGGTTGCAATTACACTGGGGGATCATGAAGCGTCCGCCCGTCGTCAAGAAAACCACAGCCGTCTTTCACCAGTCCGGCGCCCTGGAAGTGGGCAAAGGCAAGATCACTGGTGTGATCGCGCTCACGCTCAGCGGGCTCGCCGTGCTGGCAGTGCTGGCGTTCCATTTCCCGCAATATCTGACGACGCCGGACCTGCGGAAGAAATATGACGTCGAGGTGCTGCGCGAAGTGCTGCTGATCGGCATGGTGATCGCCGGTGGCATGGCGCTCGCCAATCTGATCCGGCTGCGCAATCGCTGGCTGAACGGCACGGCGCTGGCGCTTATCCTGGTCGCGGTGGCGATGGGCGGCCATCGCGTGCCGGTCGCCGACTTTCCCGACAACACGCCTTATATAGGCCTCGACTGGTTCATCCTCGACCTGCTGGGCTCGAGCATGATCTTCATCCTGATCGAGAAGCTGTTCCCGCTGCATCGGCAGCAGCCGGTGTTCCGGCCGCAATGGCAGACCGATTTTACGCATTTCATCGTCAACCATCTGATGGTCGGACTGGCGCTGGTGATCGTGAACTTCGCCATCCATCGCCTGTTCGGCTGGATGGTCTGGGCGCCGCTGCAGAAATGGGTCGGCGGTCTGCCCTTCTTCGCCGAACTGTTCCTGGTGCTGCTGGTGGCCGACCTGGTGCAGTACTGGACGCACCGCGCCTACCACGAGATTCCCTTCCTGTGGCGCTTCCATGCCGTGCACCACAGCGCGCCCTACATGGACTGGATGGCGGGCTCCAGGCTGCACATGTTCGAATTGATCGTGACCCGTGTGTCGATCCTGGGCGTGCTCTACGTGCTGGGCTTCACCGAAGCCTCGATGAACGTCTATATCGTCATCGTGGGCTTCCAGGCGGTGTTCAATCACGCCAACGTCCGCCTGCCCGAGGCCTTCGCCCGGGCGCCACTCAAGTGGTTGGTCGTCACGCCCGACTTCCATCACTGGCATCACAGTTCTGAACGCGAGGCGATCGACCGCAACTACGCCGCCCATTTCGCTTTCATCGACTACATCTTCGGCACCGCCGTGAAATCCGACCGTCGCTTTCCCGGCAAGTACGGTGTGTTGGGCGACTACATGCCGTCAGGTTTCATCAAGCAGCAGCTTTTCCCTTTCACCTGGAAAGGATGAAGCGGCGCGGTCTTCTGCTGGGGGCGGGCGCGCTTGTCGCCCTGCCACATGCCGTCCAGGCCGCGGATCCCGACGTGGCGATCATCGGCGCCGGCGTGGCCGGCCTCACCGCGGCGCGGGCCTTGATGGCGGCCGGCAAGAGCGTCCAGGTGATCGAGGCCCGCGAGCGCATCGGCGGCCGTGCCTTCACGGACAGCACGACCTTCGGTTTTCCCTTCGACCATGGCGCGCAATGGATCGAGGCCGGCAAGATCAATCCGGCCATGGCGATCGTGCGCGACGCGGCGGCCAAGGCGATCCTCGACCGCTCCGAGCAGGCCCTGTACGTCGCGGGCAAGGAACTCTCGAAGGAGGACTACGAGCGTTTCGAGAAGATCGCCCACGCCGCCACGCGCAAGATCGCCGAAGCGTTGAAGAAGCAGCCCGACGTGGCGGTCGGCCCGCTGCTGGTGCCGCAGGATCCGCTGGAGCGTCTGGCCTATGCGATGGTCGGGCCGCTGGAGCAGGGCGTCGAGAATTTCGACCTGTCGGCGCGCGACTTCACCCGCCAGCCCGAGGCGGAGCCGCAATACGCCATCGCCGAGGGCATGGGCGCGATGATCGCGCGCTGGGGCGCCAAGGTGCCGGTCAAGTTCGGCGCCCGCGTCGTGCGCGTGGATTCGACCGGCGCGCAGGTCACGATCGAGACCACGGCCGGCCAGATGCGGGCACGCGCGGCCATCGTCACCCTGCCGACCGGCGTGCTGGCCACGGGCAAAGTCGGCTTCGCGCCGCAATTGAGCGCCGGCCGGCGCGAGGCGATCGCCCAGCTGCCGATGGCCTCCTTCAACAAGGTGGCGATCCTGTTTGCGCGCCAGGTGATCGACGCGCCGGCCGGCCGCAACGTGACCGCGCTGACAGGCAAGGAACGCGCCTTCGACACCATCGTGCGCCCGGCCGGCCGCGAGGCGGCGCTGCTCTTCGTGGGCGGCGCCCAGGCCCGCGCACTTGAAGAGGAGGGCGGCCGGGCCGCCGTCACCTTCGCCGTGTCTGCCCTGGCCGAGATCTACGGCAACGACCTGCGCGGCGCCGTGGCCAAGTCGCATGCCACGCAATGGGGCAAGGATCCTTACGCGACCGGCGCGTGGTCCGTGGCGCGGCCCGGTCATGCCGACAAGCGCTCGGTGCTGGCACAACCGCATCACGACCGGGTCTTCTTTGCCGGCGAGGCAACGGATCCGGTGTGGGCGACGCGGGTCGGCGGCGCCTACGCCTCAGGCTTGCGCGCCGCCAAGGAAGCATTGGCGGCCCTGGCCGCGCCGCGGCGCTGAGCATCGGCCACGACGGACAGGAGCGCCGCCAGCACCAGAGCGGCGACGGCCGCGAGGGACGGCATCGCGAGGCTGCCGGTGGCATCGTAGACATAGCCTGCGAAGACGGGGCCCAGGATCTGGCCGGCGCTGAACGAGGCGGTCATCAGGGCGATGCGGCTGCGCGGATCGCCGCCGGTTCCGTTCGGCGAGGTCTCGCGTGCCGCGATCAGTCCGAGCGCGGTCAGTCCCATGAAGGTGCCGCCTACGAAGACCGCCGCCACGATCACGCCGGTCGTATGCAGCCACAGCGCGCTCGCCGCCACGCCCGCGGCTTCGACCAGGCTGGCGATGGCGAAGGTGCGCAACACGCCCCATGAGCGGCCGATCCATGCCCAGAGCGCGACCGACGGCACGGCGCTGAGGCCAAAGAGCACCCAGATATAGGGCTCGAGATGGGCGATGCCGGCCGAGCCGCGCACCATGTCGACGATAAAGGTGGCGGTGATGACGTAACCGAAACCGAACAGGCCATAGGCTGCAATGAGTGCGAGGAAGGCGGCAGACACAGGCGCCTTGGCGATGGGCGGGGCGTTGCCGGTGACTATGGAGTCCGGCGGCACCATCCAGGCGACGGCAAGGCTCGCCACGAGGGCCAGTGCGGCGCTGGCGAACCACAGGCTGCTCCAGGCGGCGCCATTGCTCACCAATAGGGCGACCAGAGCCGCCGACACCGCGATGCCGCTGCCGACGCCGGCGAAATGGACAGCCGACAGAGAACCGTGACCGGCGCTCGCCAGGCGGTCGAGCACCAGGGCGGAACTGAAGATCAGGGCGAAGGCGCTCGCCATGCCTGCCACCAGCCGGAGCAGCAGGAACAGCGGCAGGCTGGACGTGAGGCCCATCGCCGCCAGGCAAATCGCAGTGACCGCGAGGGAAGCCAGCAGCCAGGACCGGCGTGAGCCCGGCAGTCGCACAGCCGCCAGCAAGGCGCCCGCGAAATAGCCGATGAAATTCGCAGAGGCGATGAGGCCGGCCTGCGACTTGGTGAGATGCAGCGCCTCGACCATCGGCGGCAGGATCGGCGTATAGACGAAACGCCCGATACCGATGCCGGCCGCCATCGCCAGCAGGCCGCCGAGGCTGAGGAGGAGGGGACGTTTGGTCATTGCAGGCGCGGCACTTTGGGCTCGGCCCGCAATTGACGCAAATGGCCGCCGCACCTAGTTTGGCTGCTTCATGTCCCAGATTGATCGTTCCCTTGCCGAAGCCGCGCGCGCGTGGCCCTTTGAAGAAGCCCGCAAGCTTGTCGCCCGAGTCGGCGGCAAACCGCCGGCCAAGGGCTATGTGCTGCTTGAGACCGGCTACGGCCCCTCGGGATTGCCGCACATCGGCACGTTCGGTGAAGTCGTGCGCACGACGATGGTGCGTCAGGCGTTTCGTCGCCTGAGCGATGTGCCGGCGCGGCTGTTCTGCTTCTCCGACGACATGGACGGCCTGCGCAAGGTGCCGGACAATGTGCCGAACAAGGAGATGCTGGCGTCGCATCTCGGCAAGCCGCTGACATCGGTGCCTGATCCCTTCAGTAACGAGCATCCGAGCTTTGGCGCGGCCAACAACGCGCGGCTTCGTGCCTTCCTCGATTCCTTCGGCTTCGAGTACGAATTCCAGTCGGCGACCGATTGGTACAAGTCCGGCCGTTTCGACAAGATGCTGCTCGCCATGCTGCAGCACTACGACGAGGTGCAGGCGGTGATGCTGCCGACCCTCGG
>JAUXRT010000347.1 GCA_030681635.1 Reyranella sp. | reverse complement strand
AGCCGATCACCCTCGACCTGCCCGAAGGGGTTCCGGTCGACGTCATCCTGCAACCGCACGAGAGCGTACCGCCCGATCACAAGGGCACGGCAGCCCGCCACGTGGCACTCCGCCACCTGTCGCGGCCGGTGGCGAGCCACGCGCCGCTGATTGCGCAGACCGCGATCGAGCTGGCCAAGCTTGCCCGCCTGCTGCCCGCCGTCGAGCTGGGGCCGCTCAGCCGCGACCCCAACAACAAGCGGCGCGACTGGGCGCGCGACCAGGACCTGATCTATGTCGAGGCCGCCGACATCCTAGCCTACGAGGATACCGCGTCGCGCACCCTGCAGCAGGTGGCGCAGGCGCATGTGCCGCTCGAAGGCGCCGAGAACGCGCGCATCCTCGCCTGGCGTCCGAGCGACGGCGGCAAGGAGCATCTCGCCATCGTGGTCGGCGAGATCGACCCGACCGAGCCGGTGCTGATCCGCCTGCATTCCGAGTGCTTCACCGGCGATCTCCTGGGCTCGCTGCGCTGCGACTGCGGCGTGCAGCTGCGCGGCGCCATCGCCGAACTCGCCAAGCAGGGTTCGGGCGTACTGCTCTATCTCGCGCAGGAAGGCCGCGGCTTCGGCCTGGTCAACAAGCTGCGCGCCTACGAGCTCCAGGATGACGGCTTCGACACCATCGACGCCAACGAGCAACTCGGCTTCGACGCCGACGAGCGCATCTATGCACCGGCTGCGACCATGCTGGCCCGCATGGGCATCCAGCGGGTCCGCGTGATGACCAACAATCCCGAGAAGATCCGCGGGCTGGAGCGCTACGGCATCGCGGTCGCCGAGCGCGTGGCGCATTCCTTCCCGGCCAACGGCCACAACGAGAATTACCTGCGCACCAAAGCCGAGCGCGCGGGCCACCTGCTCTAGGCCCGGGACTACCCGACAGGTAATTGCCGGCGCGTCGCCAGGCGCCGATGCTGCCCACCATGAACGAACGAACCGGCGTCCTGATTGCCGTGCTGTCGAGCGCGCTCGGCGGCGGCGCCGCGGTGGCCACCCGATTCCTGGTCGGCAGCGTCGATCCCGTCACGATCGCCGCCGTGCGCTTCGGCGGCGGAGCACTCTGCCTGCTGCCGCTGGCCCTGCTGCTGCGGCCCAAATTCCCGGCGCGCGCCGACTGGCCGGCCGTGGCTGGGTTGGGCTTCCTCTTCTATGCGGTGTTCATCGTCTTCTACAATCTGGCGCTGTCCTACACGACCGTCGGGCGTGGCACGCTCGCGCTGTCGACCCTGCCGGTGATGACCATGGTTGCCGGCGCCCTGCTGGGCGTCGAGGCGCTCGGCGCCCGCAAGACCGCGGGCGTGCTGCTGGCAACGGGCGGTGTCGCGCTGGCGCTCACCGCGAGCCTCGGCACGGCCCCCGAAGGGGCCTGGCGCGGCGACCTGATCATGGCCGGCGCCACCCTCTGCATGGCGCTCTACAACGTCTTCGCCCGGCCCTACATCGCCCGCTCGAGTGCGCTTGGATTCCTGACCCTCGGCATGGCGGCGGGCGGCGGCGCGCTGATCGCGCTCTGCCTCGTCACGGGCCGGGCGGATGTGCTGCTGTCCTTCGACGCGACCCAGACGCTCATGGGCATCTACCTCGCGGCCGGCGGCGGCGCGCTCGGCTTCTTCCTCTGGGTGGTGGCGTTGCGCCACGCCAGCCCGACGCGGGTCGCCAATACCATCACGATCAATCCGCTGATCGCCATGGCATCGGGGACGATGCTGCTGGGCGAGCCCATCACCGTCACCCTGGTGCTGGGTCTCGTCGCGGTCTGTGCCGGCGTCTGGGTGGCGACGACATAGCGCTGCCCGCTCTTCTAGGCGTTCATTCTCCCGTTGCGCGAAATCCTGGAAATGATTTCCTCGCCCGGCGTGCCAAGATGCGAGACGCTAGGGACCGAGGGGGACTACCCATGACATTGCCCGTGCCAACGCTCGATCACGTCGTCATCAACGCGCGCGACGACATGGACCGTGCCGCCGACATCTACGGCCGGCTGGGCTTCACGCTCACCGAGCGCGGCTACCATTCGCTGGGCTCGATGAATCACCTCGCGATGTTCGGCACCGACTACCTCGAGCTGATCGCCGTCCCCAAGGGCGCCACGACCGGCCGCATGGACCTCCTCACCTATTCCGCCGGCCTGAACGGCCTGGTGTTCGGCTCCGAGGACTCGGCGGTCACCTATGCGGCGCTGGCCAAGGCCAACTTGCCGTTCGATGCCCCCGTCGAATTCACGCGGCCGGTGAAATACGAAGGAGGGCCCAATGGTATCCAGACGGGCGACGCCCGCTTCCGCACCGTGCGCATGAAGGGCGGCGTCGTGCCTTATGGCCGCATCTATTACTGCCATCACTTCACGCGCGAGCTGGTGTGGCGCGACGAGTGGCGCCATCACGCCAACGGCACCGTGGCCGTGGCCCGCGCCCTGATCGTCGAACCCGATCCGGCGGCGGCCGCCAAGCTCTATGCCGACATGTTCGGTACCGACAGCGTGCGCGATATCGCGGGCGGAAAGACGGTGATCGTCGGCAACTCGCGCTTCGACATCGTCACCGAGCCGACGCTCAAGGCCGAGTTCGGCGCCTCTGTCCCCGAAGCCGACGGACGCAAGGCCTACATGGCCGGCCTCAGCTTCCGCACGACCTCGCTCGCCAAGGCGGCTCGCGCCTTGCATGCGGGCAAGATCGAGGGCGTGGTCCAGGACAAGAACCGCGTCGTCGTCCCGGCCAAGCAGGCCCTGAACGCCGTGCTGGAGTTCATCGAGTAGGCCTATGGCAGCGATCAAATACGACAACCAGGGCGATGCCATCTCGCGCGACGTGCCGGGCGAGGCGCTGGCGCTGATCGACGCCGGCGGCGATGGCAGCGACCGAAGCTACAGCTATGCCGATATCCAGCGGCTGAGCGGCGCAGTGGCCCGCGGCCTGCTGAAGCGTGGCCTGAAGCGCGGCGATCGCGTCGCCATCCTGTCGGCCAACCGGGCCGAATTTCTTCTGACTTTCCTCGGCACCATGCAGGCGGGCCTCGTCTCGGTGCCGGTGAATTACAAGCTGCCGGCCGAGACGGTGGCCTACATCGTGGGCGACTGCGACGCCAAGCTGGTGATCGGAGACGATGCGCGCCTGCCGCTGGCCCCCGACAGCGTACCCAAGATTTCCTTCGACAGCGGTTTTACCGCATTGCTGGACGAGGGTCCGTTCACGCCGCTCAAGATGCAGCCCGGGGAACCGGCGCTGTTTCTTTATACGTCGGGCTCGACTGGACAGCCCAAGGGCGTGGTCCTGTCGCATTATTCGCACCTCTGGGCGATCAGCCAGAGGACGCGGCGAGCCGCCCCGCTCGGCCAGCGCAAACATGTCTTGCCCACGCAACCTGAATTGATGAGGGTTGGCCAGACCG
>JAUXRT010000346.1 GCA_030681635.1 Reyranella sp. | reverse complement strand
GTCGCGGCGCAGGTCCGGCTGCTGGCCGCCGGCCTGGCCGATCTCGGCTTCCGCCGCGGCGACCGGCTGATCGTGGTCGGCGACAACCGGCCCCGCCTTTACTGGTCGATGTGTGCGGCGCAGTCGCTGGGCGGCGTGCCGGTGCCGGTCTACCAGGATTCGGTGGCGGATGAGCTGGCCTACGTCGTGGAGCACGGTGGCGCACGCTTTGCCCTGGCCGAGAACCAGGAGCAGGTCGACAAGCTGCTGGCGATCCAGAAGAAGGTGCCGTCGCTCGACATCATCATCTACGACGACCCGCGCGGCATGCGGCACTACGACCAGCTGCAGTCCTATGCCGAGGTGCAGGAACGGGGCGCCAGGCTGCTGGCGGCGGCGCCCGACACGGTCTCGGCCGAGGTTGCCAAGGGCCACGGCTCGGACGACGCCATCATGCTCTACACCTCGGGCACGACCGGCCGGCCCAAGGGCGCGATCCTGAGCTACGACAATCTCATCTGGGCGGCCCGCGCCGGCGCGACGTTCGACGGTCTCAGGGCCGGCGACGAACTCCTGTCCTACCTGCCGATGGCCTGGGTTGGCGACCACATCTTCTCCTATGCCCAGGGCTACGTCGTCGGCCTGGTGGTCAATTGCCCCGAATCGGCGGCCACGGTGATGACCGACCTGCGCGAGATCGGCCCGACCTATTACTTTGCGCCGCCGCGCGTGCTGGAAAACCTGATCACCCAGGTCACCATCCGCATGGAGGACGCGGGCTTCCTCAAGCGCCGGATGTTCCAGTTCTTCATGACGGTGGCCCGCCGCGTCGGACCGGCGCTGCTCGATGGCCGGCCGGTGTCGCTGCTCGACCGGCTGCTCTACGCACTCGGCAACCTTCTGATCTACGGGCCCCTCAAGAACACATTGGGCATGAGCCGGGTCCGCGTGGCCTACACCGCGGGCGAGGCGGTCGGGCCGGAGATCTTCAATTTCTATCGCGCGCTGGGCGTGAACATGAAGCAGCTCTACGGCCAGACCGAGGCGTCGGTCTTCGTCACCATCCATCCCAACGGCGAGGTCTATCCCGACACGGTCGGCAAGCCGGTGTCCGAGGTCGAGCTCAGGATCGCCGACTCGGGCGAGGTGCTCTACCGCAGTCCCGGTGTGTTCAAGGAGTATTTCAAGAACCCCGAGGCCACCAACGACACCAAGACGGCCGACGGCTGGGTGCACACCGGCGACGCGGGCTATCTCGACGATCGCGGGCACCTGCGCATCATCGATCGCGCCAAGGACGTGGGGAATCTGAACGACGGCACGCTGTTCGCACCCAAGTTCCTCGAGAACAAGCTGAAGTTCTACCCGCACATCAACGAGGTGGTGGCGTTCGGCCACGGCCGCGACTACGTCGCCGTGTTCGTCAACATCGACATGATCGCCGTCGGCGACTGGGCCGAACGGCGCAACGTCTCCTATGCGAGCTATCAGGAACTGGCGTCGCGGCCCGAGGTCTACGACCTGGTCCAGGGCGAGATCGAGCAGGTCAACCGCGACCTCGCCGCCGATCCGCGCATGGCGGGCGCCCAGATCCGCCGCTTCCTGATCCTGCACAAGGCGCTCGAGGCCGACGACGGCGAGCTCACGCGCACCAACAAGGTGCGTCGCGGCTTCATCGGCGAGCGCTACAAGCCCCTGGTCGACGCGCTCTACGACGGTTCCAGGACCGCCCATATCAAGGTCGACGTCACCTTCGAGGACGGCCGCAAGGGCGCCATCGAGGGCGACGTGGCGGTTCGCGACGTGGCGCCGCACGTCGCGCTGAAGAAGGCGAGTTGATCGCAATGGCCGCTCGCGCGCGTTCCTTTCCCGACGTTCTTCTTTCGGTCGAGAACATCAGCCTGTCGTTCGGTGGCGTGAAGGCGTTGACCGACATCAGTTTCGACATTGCCAAGGGCGAGATCCGGGCCATCATCGGCCCCAACGGCGCCGGCAAGTCGTCGATGCTGAACTGCATCAACGGCTTCTATCATCCACAGCAGGGCGCCATCACCTACAAGGGCGTCAGGCGCAGCCAGATGAAGCCGCACGAGGCGGCCGAGCAGGGCATCGCGCGGACCTTCCAGAACATCGCGCTGTTCCGCGGCATGTCGACCCTCGACAACATCATGACCGGGCGCAATCTGCGCATGAAGACCGGCCTGTTCTGGCAGGCGCTTCACATCGGGCCGGCGCAACGCGAGGAAATCGAGAACCGCAAGGCGGTCGAACGGATCATCGACTTCCTCGAGATCCAGCACATTCGCAAGGCGCCGGTCGGCCAGCTGCCCTACGGCCTGCAGAAGCGCGTCGAGCTCGGCCGCGCGCTCGCCGCCGAGCCCGAGCTGCTGCTGCTCGACGAGCCGATGGCCGGCATGAACATCGAGGAGAAGCAGGCCATGTGCCGCTTCGTGCTCGACGTGAACGACGAGTTCGGCACCACGATCTGCCTGATCGAGCACGACCTGGGCGTGGTCATGGACATCTCCGACCGCGTCGTCGTGCTCGACTACGGCCGCAAGATCGGCGACGGCGTGCCCGACGAGGTCAGGAACAACGAGGCGGTCGTCGCCGCCTATCTCGGCGTCAGCCACTGAGCGGAGTGAATATGCTGGGCCC
>JAUXRT010000339.1 GCA_030681635.1 Reyranella sp. | reverse complement strand
GGCCTTCATGGCGTGCGACTCGAGGATTTCCGGGGCATTCGGCGTATTGGGCCGGGCGCAGATATAGTAGACGCCCGACGCCTCGTGACGCCGCGTGCATTCCGCCAGCGTCTTGGTGCCCATCAGGTATTCGTCGATGGTACCGCCGCGCTCGCCGATGCCGAGCGCCACGGACAGCTTGGCCTGGCGCAGATCGAGGTCGACGATCAGCACCCGGCGCGAGGTGTTCATCTTGGTCAACAGGCCGCCCAGCGACGCCACGAAGGTGGTCTTGCCTTCGCTCGGCGTCGAGGACGTGACCGCGATCACCCGCGGCAGGCGATCGAGGCTCGCGAGACTGATCGCGGTGAACACCGCACGTACGGCCTCGGCCGCCGGCGATGTCGTGTTCTCGAGGATGTTGGTGACCACGTTGGCGCGCGTGGCGGTGGAACCTTTGACTTCCGGAACCATCGCCAGGACGCTGACGCCTGTTGCCTCTTCGACCTGGGCGGCGGAGCGGAAAACGCGGTCCAGCTTCTCGGCGGCGATCGCGCCGGCCATGCCCAGCAGGCAGCCGACCACGAAGGCACCCATCAGGCCCGACTTGAAGTTGGGCGACGACGGCGCGCCGGAGGGACGGGCATAGGCCAGGATGCGTGCGTCGGCGCGCTGGATGTCCTGCTGCTCGCGCAGCTCCTTGAAGCGGTTCAGGAAGCTTTCGTAGAGAGCGCGATTGGACGTCGCCTCGCGCTCGAGTTGCTTCTGCTCAGCCTCGTACTGGCTGGCGGTCCCGGAAACGACCGAGGCCTTGTCGACCAGCTCCTTGAGTTCTTCTTCCTCGGACGTTGCCGCGTCGAGTTCGGCACGGACGGCCAGGGTGATGCGCTGCGTCTCGACGATGAAGCGGGCGCGGACGGCGTTGAGTTCGTTGCGGACCTGGATCAGCTTGGGATGGCTGTCGCCCAGTTGCGAGGCGAGCTCCGCCGACTTGCGGCTGAGTTCGACGTCCTGGATGCGCAGCGCGGCAAGGCTCGTGTTGCCCGCGACCTCGGGGATATTGGCGAGTTCGCCGGGATTGAGGCTCGCCTTGCTGAGCGCAACCAGGCGGCCTTCCTTCTCGATGCGGCGGCCGCGCGCGGCCGTGTACCGGGAGTTGAGTTCGGACAGCGTCTGGGTCGAGATCGCGCCCTCGGGGCTGCCGGCCAGGCCCTTGTCGCGGCGATAGGCGGCGACCGCTTCCTCGGCGGTCTGAAGATTGCGACGCAGTTCGGCCAGACGCTGCTCGAGCCAGTCCGGTGCCCGCCGGTTGGCCTCGTACTTGGTGTCGATCTGGTCGGCGAGGTAGGCCTCGGCGACGGCGATGGCGATGCGGGCCGACATCGTGCCGTCCGGGCTATCGGCGGTGATGAGGATAACGAACGTGCGCCCCAACAGGTTGACGCTGAGGCGCCCGGCCACGGCGCCGATGGCAGCCTGGCGCCGCGGGTCGCTGGCTTCGGCTGCCCGATCGGGGCGGGCGCCCGCCGCTGGCTTGGGCGCCTGCGCAGGCGGGGGCGGTGCCGGCGCGAGCAACGACGAGATGCCGCTGTTCCAGAGTTCGCGAATCGGGTCGAGCGCCGAGTCGAGCACGCCCGGCGGCTTGGTGCCGTTGAAGTCCGGGTTGTTGGCCAGACCAAGCTTGTCGACGACGCGGCCGATGACGAATTCGGACGAGATGACCTCGAGTTCGCTCTGGATGGCGCCCATGTTGAGCGTATCGACGCCACCCAGGGCACCTTCGGTGCTCAGGACCTTGAAGGTGCGGGTGTCGAGGATCAGGCGTGAGGACGCCTTGTACATCGGCGTCTGCTGGGCAATGACGAGGGCCATCAGCACGGCGGCGACAAGCCCGCAGCCGATGATCATGATCTTGTGGCGATTGACCAGCCTCAGCCAACCCCAGAGTTCGCTCGACGCGTCTTCTGGAGCGTTGGCACCCTGACGCGACGATCCCGTCAGTGGCGGGTTACGGTTGATCGCGGGTTCCTCGGCGATCTCACTGGCTCTAGACATCGATCCCATCCAACCACACTCCGCACCTGACGTGCTCCGGAGGACACCCCACGCTGCCTGCCGGCCCCTCCCAAGGCCAGTTGCTGCGCAGTTCTCTACTCAACACGCGGCCCCACACCGCACGCCCCAACACGCTTACGCAGCGCTATTAAAACCATCGCTCGGGAACGGTAATGACGTCTCCCGGACCGATGGGACTATCCTCTGTAACAGTCTCTTCCTCGCCCGCCGGCGAATTGAAGCGCCTCACGGTGATGCGTGTCTTGGACGCCCTGCGGGTATAGCCGCCGGCAATGGCGACGGCCTGAATGACGCTGATGCCGTTCACGTACGGAAACGCACCGTTCCTCGTGACCTCGCCCACGACATAGAACGGGCGGCGGGACACCAGGTCGACGCTCAGCTTCGGGTCGCGCAGGAAGCCGTCGGTGCGGTAGCGGTTCCGCAACATCGCCTCGATCTCGACCGTCGTCATGCCGACCACCGACATGCGGCCGGCCATGCGCGGGGAGATCAATCCCGTCGAGTCGACCTCGTAGTCGCCGGAAAGCTCGGTATCCGACAGCACCACGACGCGGATCTTGTCGCCCGGAGCCACGCGGTACTCGCCCATGCGGATCGTCTGCGTGACCTGAGAGGGCTGCTGCAGCGTCTTGGTGGTCATCGGCGGCTGCGTCTCGCAGGCGGCCAGGCCAAGAAGGGCACCAAACAGACAGGCCCACAGGCCGAGCGTCCGGCGCGCGGCCGTTCGTTGCCAACGGGAAAAAGTGATTCCGATGCTCATGATGTCACCGCCTCGCGATAAGGCGGATGGAAAACAGGTTACGGCTGTACGCCGGCCCACCGGCGGTAACGTCGGTCGACCATCCCTGCATGTATTCGTACAGCGGGCCGATCTGGACCTGGGGGCGGAGCGAATACATGATGCCGATCGACCCCTTGAAGAAATAGTCGGTGCGCGGCGCCACGTTCGGGACGCCCGTCGCGGGCGTATAGTCGGCGGAGTTGAGGGACGTGCCGCCGACCGCCTGCCACGGGCCATGGACGTCGTAGGTAAAATCCACGCCAAGCGTCGTCGAGATATAGTTCTGGTAGTTCACGAGCGCCGACTGGTTGATGCCGCGCAGGAATGACGGGCGCAGAGTGAGCGGCTCGTAACCGTTCCAGCTGCCGCTGAGGCCGAACGTGAAAGCTCCCGTCTGGGTGCCGTCGGCGAGGTAGGTCTGAGTCTGGTAGCCGATGAAGCCCTCGAGCTGGCTCTTCGGGCCGAGCCGCGTCGTCACGCCGACCGGGAAGATCCATCCCTGGGAGTCACGCTGCTGCCCGGCAACGTTGATTTGCTGCTGATAGACGCTCTGCTGCAGGCCCGGCGCGATGAAGACCGACGTGCCGTCGTAGATTTCGTAGCCAAGGCGAATGGTTTCCGCGTAGTCCGTGCGATCGCGGCTGACGCCCGGCAAGCCTGTCGCCGTGATGGTGCTGTAGTCGTAGTACCAGTAGCGCGTCGCGCTGCCCGTCAGCTGGTAGAAGAACCGGTTGAATTTCTGGTAGAGCGAGAACTCGACCGGGACCGAATCGACGACGGTCGGCGCCTGCGCGAACGACACGTCGGGCGTTCCCAGCGCTTCGGTGGCCCGGACGACACCGATCTTGCCCGCAATGTAGAAATCGTCCCGGATCTCGAACCTGCCGTCCGCCACCAGGCTGTAGTTCTGGAAGTTCTGCGTGGGCGCACTGACGTAGAAACCGAACCCGCCCGAGGCAAGCACGCGAAGGGAATGGTTGAGCCACTCCGATCTCAGCTCGACCTGCGGCTTGACCACGGTGAACATCGAACCGGTCGTCGGCGCGCTCGTTGCGAAGACGTTGCTGTCATAGCCGCCCACGACCTCGAGCGACGGGAAGAGCGTGAAGGATCCCATCGCCATGCCCAGCTCGCCGCGCCCTCCGCCGCCACCGCCGCCGCCAACGGCATCCAGTGTCGGCTGCGAGAGGACGTCCAAGACCTCGCCCGGCCCCTCCTGCTCGAGTGTCTGCAGGCCCGGTGTCGTCGTTTCCTCCTGGGCTTGCACCCCGGAGACAAGGCATGACGACAGGAGCGCCCAGCCGAGAACGGGCGACCAAATTAGCTGCGAGCGATTCGCACTTATAGCCATGGGGGCGGCGGTCCATCCCGGCAGAGGCCCGAGTGCGGGCTGGGAAAAGTCCCGTAGCAGCGTCATTAGCAAGACGGACTAACCTGCGTCTGGCACGACGGATTGAAGGTCGGCGGAGGCAGGACGGGTGGTGGCTGAGTGATCGGCGGCTGCGGCGGCGGCGGCTGCGATACCGGCACGAACACAGGCGGCGGCGCGACCGGCGGCGGCGGCGCCGGCGGCAATGCGGGCGGCGTCGGCGTGGGCGGCGTCAAGGTGTTGACGAGCATGGCCAGAACCTGCGGGCTCGGCGCGTTCGGCCCGGACATGATCTGCGCCAGCAATTGATTCATCGTTCCGCTCGTGGGCGGAGCTGGGCCCGGCGGCGGCGCGACGGGAGCACCCGCAGGCGCCGGCGCCACCGCGAGCTGCGGCGCAACGTTGTTCAATGCGTTGAGGCCATCGGCCGGGCCGGCATTCTGAACCGGTGCCGCACTCTGAAGCGGGCTGGCGCCCTGAAGCGGACCGGCGCCCTGCAACGGACCCGCGCCTTGCTGCGGGCCAGCACCCTGATGCGGACCTGCGCTTTGGAGTGGACGGGCGCCGTGGAGAGGACCCGCACATTGCTGCGGACGGGCGCCCTGATGCGGACCAGCACCCTGAA
>JAUXRT010000333.1 GCA_030681635.1 Reyranella sp. | reverse complement strand
ACGATATTCGGCCAGCTCGGTCACGGGCCGGCTAAGGGCCTCGGCGCGTTTGATCGGCTGCTCGATGAACAAGGTCGCCTGGACCATGCGCGCCAGCGCTGGCATCTCCTCGACCTTGCGCCACAATTCGAGGATGCCGTCGACGTCGTCGTACTGCTCGTTGCCGTCCAAGGTGACGCGATAGTCGCCGGCGCCGGCATCGAGGACCGATGCGATGCGCGACAGCCGGTCGAGGTCGGCCTTGATGTCGCCGCCCACCTTCAGCTTGTAGTAGCGGCCACGATAGTAGGAGACGACCTCCTCCAGTGTCTCCGGCAGGCCGTCGTTGACCCGTTCCGAGGCCGGCCGCTCGGCTGCCGTCAGCGGATCGACGAGGCCGACGGTGTGGCGCAGGTCGATGGTCTCTCCGGGCTTCAGGCCGGCGAGGAAAGGTTGAAGGTGGGCGTCCTTGACGTCTGGCGTGAGGTCCGTCGCCTCGATGCCCGGCACGTTGGTCGAGATCATCTGCGCAAAGGATTGGCCCGTCGCCTTGCCCAGGGCATCGAGGATGGCGCGGTCGAGGAGCGCCGGACCGTAGGACGCGACCAGCGGATTGAGGCCGAGTTCGGCGCCACGCGCATGCTGTTGACGATAGGTGCCGGCGAACAGCCCGAAAGGCGTATCGGAGCCACGCGCCTTGTAGTGCGCGATGGCGATGTCGAGCGACTGGCGAAGCTGGTCGAGGTTCTGCGCGTCGGTAAAGGCCGGGCTCTTCTCGAACCATTTGGCGCCCAGCGCCTCGGCCGCCACGCCTTCGCTGGTTCGCCCGTCTGCCAGGGAAATCCGCACCCGCACGATGGCCTGGATGCTTTCGGTAACGGTGATCACGCCGAACCGGAACGGCAGCCTCAGGCGGACGTCGCGCTCGAAGCGATCGACCTGGTCCAGTTTCACCTTCATGCGCCTTGCTCCAGAAGTCCCGCGACGTAACCGATCATCCGCGCGGCGCAGGTCGGACCGTCGGGCTCGTAGACGAAGGGCTCCATCGCCACCCAGCCGGTATAGCCCGTTTCGTTGAGCGCCCGCACGACGGGCGCGAACCGGTCGTCGCCCTGCCCCGGCCCGCGCTTGCTGCGGTCGTTGAATTGCACATGCGCCATCAGGCCGGTCGGCATCCAGCGCCTGACGGCGTCGGCCACCGGCTCCTTCTCCTCCAGGCCCGCCGCCAGGGTGTCGATCATGATGGCGAGCGCCGGATTGCCGTTGCGCTTCACCACATCGGCAGCCTCGGCCAGCGTGTTGACGAAATTGCAGTCAGGCCGGGCAAGCGGTTCAAGGCAATAGGTGACTCCGGCCTGGCCGGCCTCCGAGGCCGCGATGCGCCAGGCCTCCTCCGCCCGCCGGCCATCGTCTGCCTCGACGACGCGACGCTGCGCCGGCGAGCCATGCACGAGATAGTCGCCGCCGAGATCGGCGCAGAGTTCGACCAGCGCGCGCAAGACCTCGACACTCTTCTGCCAGACCGCGCGGTCGGAGGTGGTGATGGAGAGGCCCTGAGGCGCGGCCAGCAGCCAATGCAGCCCGCTCACCGCGATCCCGGCGGCGGAGCAGGCGCTGCGAATCTCCGCCCGGCGCGACGCCGGCATGCGCCATGCATCGTCGCCCAGGGTGAACGGCGCGACTTCCAGGCCGCGATAGCCGAGGCCCGCCGCCAGCCCGCACTGCCGCTCGAACGGGAGCTCGCGGATCACCTCATTGCACAGAGACAGTTTCACCGATGATCCTCGCCCAACCGCCAAACTTGACGGGCAAATGCCCGTTCGCCAGTCTGAAGGACTGCACGCACATGATATCAGCGGGACGAAAGCGATGAACAGGTTCATCGCTCGGCGCGCATGACGAAATTCTCCCACCTCGGCCGCCAGTACTGGCCGACGCTCGTGCTGTTTGCGTTCCTTCTGGCGAGTTGGCAGGCCGCCGTGAGCTTCGGCGGCATCCGCGAGTACCTGCTGCCGGCCCCACTCTCGGTGTGGAACGCGCTGTGGCATGGCGATACCTCGTGGGGCCAGCACATCTGGGCGACGACATTCGAGATCATCGGCGCCTTCTTCCTGGCCGCCGGCGTCGGCGTGGCGCTGGGCGTCGCGATTGCCTGGTCGCCGCTGCTGGCCAACGCGCTCGTGCCCTTCCTGGTGTTCGTCAACACCCTGCCCAAGGTCGCGATCGCACCGCTGTTCCTGACCTGGATGGGCTACGGCATCTTCCCCAACATGCTGATGGGGGCGCTGATCGGCTTCTTCCCGGTCGTCATCAACACCGCGGTCGGCCTCAGCCAGGTCGAGGCCGACATGCTCGATCTCGGCCGCGTGTTCAACGCGCCGAAATGGAAGATCTTCGTAAAAATCCGCATTCCAAACGCGCTCCCCTACATCCTGAGCGCGCTAAAAATCACCGCGACAGCGGCCGTCGTCGGCGCCATCGTGGGCGAGTTCGTGGCCTCGCAAAGGGGCCTGGGCTACGTCATCGTCACCACCCAGAGCAGCATGAACACCTCGGTGGCGTTCGCCGCGCTGATCTGGATTTCGGCCGTCGGCCTCGCGCTCTATGGCGCCGTCGTGCTCGTCGCGCACCTGTGGGCGCCGTGGGCCGAAGGCATCGACTGAATTCAGCACATAACAACAGGGAGGATCGTCATGTTCCGTAGAACGTCCATCATTCTGGCCGCCGCCGCTGCCTTCGCCGCGACGCCGGCCGTGGCGCAGGAGAAATTCACCTTCGCGCTGAACTGGTTTGCCGTTGGCGATCACGCCGCTTACTGGGTGGCGCTCGACAAGGGCTACTACAAGGCCAAGGGCCTCGACGTGACCCTGGAGAACTCCAAGGGGTCGGGCGATTCGATCGCCAAGGTCGACACCGGCCGCGCCGATGCAGGCCTCGCCGACGCCGCCGTCGTCATCGCCTCTGCTGCCCGCGGCACCACGGTCAAGGTCGTGGGCATGGTGTTCGACAAGACGCCGCTCAACATCTTCAGCCTCAAGAGCAAGCCGCTCACCAAGCCCAAGGATCTCGAGGGCGCCACGCTCGGCGCCCCTCCGGGCGACAGCCAGCGCCAGATCTTTCCGGCTTTCGCCAAGCTGAACGGCATCGACGCCTCCAAGATCAGCTGGGTGAACATCGAGCCCGCAGCCAAGATCGCCGCGGTCGCCGAGAAGCGCATGGACGGCGTCGGCGACTACTCGACCGGCCTGCCGCTCTACGAGAAGGCGGCCGGCAAGGGCAACGTCGTGATGATGCAGTGGGCCGACTTCGGCTTCGACATGTACTCGATGTCGATCATCGCCAGCGCCAAGACGATGAAGGACCGGCCGCAGGTGCTAAAAGCCTTCCTGGAAGCCTCCTACATGGGCTGGCGCGATGTCATGGCCGACCCGAAGGCCGCCATGGAAATCTTCAAGAAGCGCGTGCCGGAAGTCGACGTCGAGCTGATGACGCCGAACATGCTGCTGGGCCTCGGCCTGATGAAGACCGACCGCTACGCCAAGAACGGCATCGGCTCGATCGACGACAAGAAGATGTGCGACTCGGTCGACCTGGTGAACACCTACATGGGCCTGCCCAAGAAGGTCGAGTGCAAGGACGTCTACTCGAAGGACTTCTACACCCTGGTGCAGATGCCCAAGAACTGACGTCGAACCGACACCCGACTCCGCGTATCTGGCGTGACCAGCAGGCTGATCGACCTCGACAAGGTCGGCATGATCTACGAAGCGGCGAGCGGCCCGGTCGAGGCCCTCGCCGGCATTTCGCTGTCGGTGGAGCCCGGCGAGTTCGTCTCGCTGGTGGGCCCGAGCGGCTGCGGGAAGTCGACCCTTCTCCGGATCGTGGCAGGGCTTCGGCCCGCGACGGCCGGTACGATCACCGTCGCCGGCCGCGAGGTGACGCAGCCGATTCCCGATATCGGCATGGTGTTCCAGGCCCCGATCCTGCTGAAGTGGCGGACCATCCTGGAGAACGTGCTGCTGCCGGCCGAGCTTGCCGGCAAGGACCCCGGCGCGTTGCGCAAGCGCGCGTTTGACCTGCTGGAGATGGCCGGATTGCACGGCTTCGCCGACAAGCTGCCACGCGAGCTCTCCGGCGGCATGCAGCAGCGCGCCTCGCTCTGCCGAGCCCTGCTGCTCGATCCGCCGCTCCTGCTGATGGACGAGCCGTTCGGCGCGCTTGACGCCATGACCCGCGACGACATGGCCCTCGAACTGCTGCGCATCTGGGGCGAGCGCGACCTCGCCCGCGAGGCCCGCAAGACCGTGCTGTTCGTCACCCATTCCATCCCCGAGGCGGTGTTCCTGTCGGATCGTGTCGTGGTGATGTCGCCCCGCCCCGGCCGCATCGCCGCGGACCTCAGGATCGACCTGCCGCGGCCCCGCACCGTGGAACTGCGCGCCTCCGAGGCCTTCGGCCGCCTCAACCTGGAGATTTTCCGCACCCTCACCGGAAGGGCGGTTGGCGCGACCTCTTCGTAACCCTTTTACAAATCGCGCCGCAGAAGATGCGACGTGGCCGATAGCCGGTAGCCGATGCGCTCATAGAAGGCGCGAGCGGCTTCCCTGTCGACACGCGTGTACAAGGCCACTGACGCCAGGCCGCGCTCGCGCGCCCACGCCTCGGCGTCGCGCATCAGGGCCGCACCCACACCGCGAGCACGCTGGGCCGCATCGACCACAAGGGATTGAACGACGGCCTCGCGGGGTTTCTCCAGCGCCGGCCGCTCGAACACGTGCAACAGGCCCACGACCTTGCCATCGATGTCAGCCACTCTGGCCGCGTGATCCGGCGTCTTCATGAGATGCTCGAGACGATGGCGGACCTCGTGATCGGCAAGCTCATAGCCGAGCTGGCCCAGCAAGGCAGTCACGGCGGGCAGATCGGCGGGCGTCAGGTCGCGAACGATCATTGCGCATTTGTACTGCCAGGCCCCCCTGCTGCAAAGGTTGGCGCGGCCGATACCGCCTGATAAGACGCAGCGGACAAGCTCAGGAGAAGTCATGGCCATCGCCGCCACACCGATCAAAAGCGCCGCCAAGGGCATCAGCGCCGACGCCAAGCCGTTCGACTGGGATGTTCCGTTCTTCCTCGACGTCCAGCTCACCGAGGAGGAGATCGCGATCCGCGACGCCGCGCGCGATTATTGCCAGGACAAGCTCATGACGCGCGTGCTGGAAGCCAACCGGCACGAGAAATTCCACCGCGAGATCATGAACGAGATGGGCGCGCTCGGCCTGCTGGGCTCGACCCTGCCCGAGAAGTACGGCTGCGCCGGCGCCAACTACACGACCTACGGCCTGGTCGCGCGCGAAGTCGAGCGCGTCGATTCCGGCTACCGCTCGGCCATGAGCGTTCAGTCCTCTCTGGTCATGCATCCGATCTACGCCTACGGCACCGAAGAGCAGCGCATGAAGTACCTGCCCAAGCTCGCCACCGGCGAGTGGGTCGGCTGCTTTGGCCTGACCGAGCCCGACCACGGCTCCGATCCCGGCGGCATGAAGACACGCGCCGTGACCGTGCCCGGCGGCTACAAGGTCTCGGGCTCCAAGATGTGGATCACCAATTCGCCGATCGCCGACGTGCTGGTGATCTGGGCCAAGCTCGACGGCGGCGCCATCCGCGGCTTCATCCTCGAGCGCGGCATGAAGGGCCTCGAGACTCCCAAGATCGAGGGCAAGTTCAGCCTGCGCGCCTCGGTGACCGGCGGCATCATGATGGACGAGGTCATGGTGCCCGTCGAAAACATGCTGCCCAACGTCGCGGGCCTCGGCGGTCCGTTCGGCTGCCTCAACAACGCCCGCTACGGCATCGCCTGGGGCGCCATGGGCGCCGCCGAGTTCTGCTTCAAGCAGGCGCGCAGCTACACGATGGACCGCAAGCAGTTCGGCCGGCCGCTCGCCGCCAACCAGCTGATCCAGAAGAAGCTGGCCGATATGCAGACCGAGATCGCACTGGGCTTGCAGGGCTGTTTGCGCCTGGGCCGCCTGAAGGATGAGGGGATCGCGTCGGTGGAGATCACTTCCATTCTCAAGCGCAACAACTGCGGCAAGGCGCTCGACATCGCCCGCGTCGCCCGAGACATGCACGGCGGCAACGGCGTGTCGGACGAATATCACGTGATCCGCCACGTCATGAATCTCGAGGCCGTGAACACCTACGAGGGCACCCACGAAGTGCACGCGCTGATCCTCGGCCGAGCCCTGACCGGCATCCAGGCCTTCTCCTCCGGGGCATCACCCGCG
>JAUXRT010000326.1 GCA_030681635.1 Reyranella sp. | reverse complement strand
CAGCACCGCGATCTTGGCGCGGCTGCCGGGATCGCGGGCCACCGCCTTGATCTCGATGATGTTGTCGTAGATTTCCGGCACTTCCTGCATGAACAGCTTGGCCATGAACTGCGGATGGCTGCGCGACAGGAAGATCTGCGGGCCGCGCGGCTCCTCGCGCACGTCGAAGATGTAGGCGCGGACGCGGTCGTTCACACGCAGGCTCTCGCGCGGGATCGTCTCGTCGCGACGGATCACGCCCTCGGCGCGCTGCAGGTCGATGGTGATGTTGCCGTAGTCGACGCGCTTGACCACGCCCGACACGATCTCGCCGATGCGATCCTTGAACTCTTCGTACTGGCGCTTGCGCTCGCTCTCGCGC
Source organism: Reyranella sp. (assembly GCA_030681635.1). Classification (GTDB taxonomy): domain Bacteria; phylum Pseudomonadota; class Alphaproteobacteria; order Reyranellales; family Reyranellaceae; genus Reyranella. Next base: position 3,382 of record JAUXRT010000326.1, on the reverse strand, counting down.
ATCCGCTGCGTGATGACCTGCTTGGCGGTCTGGGCGGCGACGCGGCCGAAATCGATCGGCGGCAGCTCGTCGGTCAGGAAGTCGCCGACCTGGGCCTCGGGGTTGCGGCGCTGGGCCTCGACGAGCGGGACCTGGGTGTTCTCGTTCTCGATCGGGTCGGCGACCTGCATATAGCGCAGCAGCTTGATCTCGCCGGTCTTGCGGTCGATCTCGGCCCGGATGTCGTGCTCCAGCCCATACTTGGCGCGGCCGGACTTCTGGATGGCCTGCTCCATCGCCTCGAGCACTTCCTCGCGCTCGATGCCCTTTTCGCGCGCGACCATGTCGGCCACTTGCAGCATCTCCAGGCGCGGAATGTCGGCAGTCGTTGCCATGTCTCTGTTCCTCTTGCTTCTATCGTGTTCGTTCGTGTCGTTCAGTGAGCCTGCCCGGCGCCCTGCTGGGCCAGGCGATGTTCCTCGATCAGCGCGTCGGTCATCTCGAGCTTGGCCCGGGAGACGGCCGACAGCGGCACGCCAGTCTCCTGGCCATCCTCGAGACGGATCTTCACGATGCCGTCCTCGAGGCCCAGCAGCGTGCCCTTGAAGCGGCGGCGGCCCTCGACCGGCTCGGCGGTCTCGAGGCGGGCCATATGGCCCGTCCAGCGCGCATAGTCCTTGGCCCGGGTGAGCGGCCGGTCGATGCCGGGCGAACTCACCTCCAGCGTGTAGGCGCTGGTGATCGGGTCCTCGACGTCCAGCACCGCAGATAGGGCGCGCGATACGCCAGCGCAATCCTCGACATCCATCGGCCGACCATCGGCGGGCTCGATCATGATCTGCAGCGTGCCGCCACGGCTCAGCGCAACGCGAACCAGCTCGTAGCCCATGCCGACGATGGTCGGGGCGACGATGTCTTCGATGCGACGCAGCAGGTCGGTCACGCGGCGGAGCTTCTCGACGTTATGGGCAGCGGGGTTTCGGCAAATGAAAAGAGCGGGTTTTTGGCCCACTCTTTTTGTTTGGTTCGTCCCGCGAACCCGATGAGGATGGCGCGGATATAGGCGCAGAGTCGCCAACTGGCAAGCTTTTCCCGCATCCCGGCAGATTCTTAAATGATGCCCGAAAACCGCCAGCACGGGCCTCTCATCCGTGAAAAGATCGACCTTTGGCAGGAGGACTGCGTTGGGGGCGGGAGAGTTGAAGCCGCGGGGGCTCTACCACGGCTGGTGGGTGGTCTTTTGCACCTTTGTCATGGCCCTCTATGGGTGGGGTCTCGGCTTCTATGGGTTGAGCCTATATCTGGTAGCCCTGAGCAAGGCCCAGGGCTGGTCCCCGGCCACCATCTCGGCCGGCATCACCTTCTTCTATATATCCGGCGCCTTCCTGGTGATGCAGGTCGGCGACGCCATCCAGAGGAGAGGCGCGCGGATCATCGTCCTGGGCGGTGTCAGCCTGATGGGGCTGGGCGTGCTCGGCCTCACGGTCATCGACCGGCCCTGGCAGCTCTACCTCGCCTTCCTGGTGATGATCCCGGGCTGGGCCGCGCTGGGCGGGGCCGCGATCAACACCATCATCGCCCAGTGGTTCAACCGCCGCCGCGGCCTGGCCGCCAGCCTGGCGCTGAACGGCGCCACCTGTGGCGGCCTGCTGTTCGCGCCGGTCTTCGCCTGGGCGATCGACACGCTGGGCTTCGCTACGGCCTGCGCTGCCGCGGTTGCCATTGTATTGGCCACCCTGTGGCCGCTGGCGGCTTTCGCCTTGCGTCCGCGCCGGCCCGAGGAACATGACGTGGGCGACGAACCCGCCGCCTCGGTCGAACCGGCCGGCACCCAGAGGAGCCGCGCCCAGTTCCTGCGCGAGCCGCGCTATCTCACGATGGTCGGCGCCTTTTCGCTGGGCCTGCTCGCACAGATCAGCTTCATCGCCCATCAGGCGGCCTTTCTCGAGCCGACGCTCGGCCTGAAGGAGGCTGGCCTGGTCGTCAGCGTCACCGCCCTGTCGGCCCTGATCGGGCGCTTCTCGGTCGGCCTGGTGATCGATCATATCGACCGTCGCGGCGCCACCTGCGCCAACCTCGTGGTGCAGGTCGTGGGCATGATCGTGCTGCTCTCGACCTCGTCGGTGTTCGGCCTCTACCTCGGCTGCATCCTGTTCGGCTTCGGCGTCGGCAACCTGATCACGCTCCCCGGCCTGATCGTGCAGCAGGAGTTCCCGCGCCGCGACTTTGCCCGCGGCGTCAGCCTGAACGTCGCCATCACCCAGCTCGTCGCCGCGATTGGGCCGTCGATCCTGGGCGTGCTGTACGGCCTGTCGGGCGACTATCGCACCTCGCTGATCGCCTGCCTGGTGCTGCAGGTCGTGGCCGCCGTCCTGGTGCTGATCCGGCCCGGCCCCCGGCCTATCGACGCCTGAAGCGCAGGAACGCCGGTTGATGGCCGGCCAGCATCTTCTGTTCGTAGCGCGTCGGCGGCCAGTCGTCGGGCCGCCCGCGCCAGTCGGCCGGCCGCTCGGCCAGCCACTCGAACGCGGCATGCGTGCAGGCATGCTCGATCATCCACGGCAGATAGCTCGGATCGTCGGTCGCAAGCCGTAGCTCGGCGCCAGGCTTCATCAGGCGCGCCAGCACGTCGAGATTGGCGCGCTGCACGAAGCGCCGCTTGTGATGACGCGACTTCGGCCACGGATCGGGGAACAGCACGAAGGCGCGTGACAACGACGCGTCGGGCAGCGCCTTCATCACCAGCATCGCGTCGTCGGTGAACAGGCGAATGTTCTCCACCCGCTCGCGCTCGACATGGGCGAGGCACTTGGCGACGCCGTTGATATAGGGCTCGCAGCCGATCAGGCCGACCTTCGGATGTTCCTTCGCCTGCCAGACGATATGCTCGCCTGCGCCGAAGCCGACTTCGAACCACACGCCATCGGCCGGCAGCGCGCCTCCAAAAAGGCCCGCCAGATCGATCTTTTCCGGCTCCGGTGGCACGACGATCGTGAGGCGCGGCAACAGCGTCGCGAGCAGCGACTGCTGCCCGTCGCGCAGTTTCTTGCCGCGGCGCCGACCGTAGAGGGTGCGCTCGCGGACGTCGCTCACATGATCACGTCGATGAGGTACGGACCCTTTTGCGACATGGCGTAGGTGAGCTGCTTGGTGAGCTCCTCGAGGTTGTGCGCCTGGCCGCCCGGCACGCCCATGCTCTTGGACATCATCGAGAAGTCGAGCGTCGGCCGGTCGAGGGTCAGCATGTCGATGGCGCGCGGCCCGGGATTGGCGGCGCCGACATCGGCGAGCTGGCTGTAGAGGATGTTGTAGGAGCGGTTCGAGAAGATCATGACGCAGACGTCGAGGTTCTCGCGCGCCATCGTCCACAGCGACTGGATCGTGTACATCGCCGAGCCGTCGC
>JAUXRT010000314.1 GCA_030681635.1 Reyranella sp. | reverse complement strand
TCTTCAAGGCCGTCCCGATCATCCGCGACAAGCTCCTGACCCTGCAGCAGGTCGGCCTCGGCTACATCCACATCGGCCAGCAGGCGACCACGCTCTCGGGCGGCGAGGCGCAGCGCGTGAAACTCGCCAAGGAACTGTCGCGCCGCGCCACCGGCCGCACACTCTACATCCTCGACGAGCCGACCACCGGCCTGCACTTCGAGGACGTGCGCAAGCTGCTCGAAGTCCTGCATCGCCTGGTCGAGACCGGCAACACGGTGCTGGTGATCGAGCACAATCTGGAAGTCATCAAGACTGCCGACTGGGTGCTCGATCTCGGCCCCGACGGCGGCGCCGGCGGCGGCCGGCTGGTGGCCGAAGGTCCGCCCGAGGCGATCGTGAAGGTGGCCGAGAGCTACACCGGCCAGTATCTCGCCCGCTACCTGCCGCGCGGCACCACGGCCAAGAAGCGCGCCTAGCGGCCGGCGGTGCGCCGCATCCAGCCGATCCGACCGAGGTCGTAGCCGAACTGGCGTTCGACCACCTCGGGTGTGGCATCGGAGGCATCGCCCTTGCGGGCGGCGACGCGGGCCTGGGCCACGTCCTTCGGGACATCGAGCCAGATCCCCTCGAACGGCACGCCGACCTTGGCCGCCAGCGCTTCGGCGGCCTGGCGCTCGTCCTCGCGGGCGAACACCGCATCGAGCACGACGCTGTGGCCGGCCCGCAGAATCCGCTCCGCCCGCGCCATCAGGGCGGCGTAGACCCGGGCCGACAGGTCGGGCGTATAACTGCCGGCCGGCATGCGCTCGCTCAGTCCGATACCGGACATTCGTTTGCGCTCCACGTCACTGCGTACCACCGCCGCGCCGGGCGCACGGCCGATCCCAGGGGCAAGTTTTAGCGCCAGGGTCGTCTTGCCGCTGCCCGACAGGCCGCCCACCGCCAGCAGGCGCGGCGGCGCCGGCTGCAGGAAACCAAGAGCGGCCTGCTGATAGGCCCGTGCAGGCGCGTTGTCGGCGCCGCTGACCGCGGTCGCCGCCGAATCGACATAGGCGCGGATCGAGGCACGGCGCGCGAGGAAGAGCGGCAGCAGGGCGAGCGCCTCGTCATGCGAGGCCGCCGGCAGCTCGGCGATCCGCCACAGCCATTCGTTCAACAGCCGGTTGGCGAGCGCCCCCAGACCTTGCCGCGAGAGATCCATCAGCGCGAAGGCGAGATCGTAGAGCACGTCGATGTTGGCGATTTTTTCCGAGAATTCGATGGCGTCGAACGGCACCGGCTCGCCCTGGAGCAGCACGATATTGCGCAGATGGAGATCGCCATGGCAGCGCCGCACCGCGCCGGCTGCCTGGCGCCGCGCCACCAGATCGAGAAACGGCTCGAGCGCGCGCGGCATCGCCTCGGCCAGCGCCTCGCTGGTCGGCGGATCGAGGCGCTCGCCCGCTTCGCGCATCTGCCGCACATCGGCGGCGACCGAGTGCCGATAGTCCTCGGGCCCGGCGAACCCCGTCGTGATCGCCGGCAAGCCGTCGTGGAAACGCGCGATGCGGGCGCCCAGCGCCGTCATCAGCTCAGGCGTCAGCGCGCCGCGCGCGGCCATGCGGTCGAGCAGCCCCTCCTCGTCGAAGCGGCGCATGACGACCAGCCAGTCCAGCGCGTCGTCGCAGGCCTCGCCCGCTTCCCCCAGCACGAGAGTGCCGTCGCGGCCGCGGCGGATCGGGGCCACGCCCAGATAGACCTCAGGCGCGAGCTGGCGGTTGATGTCGATCTCGGCGGCGCACATGGCGGCACGCCGACCCGTCGTCGAGAAGTCCATGTACGGGAACTTCACCGCGCGCTTCAGCTTGTAGGCACGCTCGCCGGAGAGGAAGACGACGGCGCCGTGGGTGTCGATGCGGCGTGCCGGCGCCAGGCGGCTTTCCAGGAACGCGATGACCTCCGACTGGTCCTCGACGACGAAGGAAGGCCGTCCGCTCATGGCTTTACGCGGTCGTCCCAGCCGTCGACGTGAAGGATGATCTCGGCCTGCGGGAAGGCCTGGCGCACCGCGGCCTGGATGCGGTCGCTGATGCCGTGAGCGGCGCCCAGCGTCAGGGTCGGGTCGAGCACGACGTGCAGCTGGATGAACTTGGTGATCCCCGACGCCCGCGTGCGCAGTTCGTGAACGCCCCGCACCGCAGGATCGCCCAGCACGATGTCTCGGACGCGCTGGCGCTCGTCGTCCGGCAGCTCGCGGTCCATCAGCATGTCGAGCGAACGGCGCCCGACGCCCCAGGCTCCGTGCAGGAGATAAAGCGCCACCAGGCCGGCGATGCCGCTGTCGATCAGCGGCTGCTTGAGCTGTCCCGAGACGAACAGCCCGACGCCGGTCGCCAGGGTTGCCGCCAGGTCCGTCTTGTAGTGCGCCATGTCGGCGCCGATGGCGATCGAGCCGCTGCGGGCCACGACATGGCGCTGGAACGCCACGAGGCCGAGCGTGAGGACGATCGCCAGCGCGCTGATGGCGAGTCCGATCCCCTCCTCGCGCACCTGCCGGGGACTGCCCAGGCGCTCGCCGACCGCGAACAGGAGGGCGCAGCCCGAGGCGGCGATGAAGCCCGCCTGCACGAGTCCGGCCAGGGCCTCCGCCTTGCCGTGTCCGAAACGGTGGTCGGCGTCAGCCGGGATCAGCGCCTGGCGGACTGCGAAGAACGTCACCAGGGAGCTCACCAGGTCGAGCGAGGTGTCGACGAGCGACGACAGCATGCTGACCGAGTCGGTGACCATCCAGGCCACCGCCTTGGCACCGACCAGGACCAGAGCCACCGATGTCGAGGCCACGGTGGCCAGGCGCATCAGACGTTGTGGCTCCATCGCCATCGCCGTCGCCGTTCAGGGGAAAAGGGTGCGCGTGGTCCAGGGCTCGGCAGGCGAGCCGCGCCGGTATTCGAGGCGGTCGTGCAGGCGGAACGCCCCGTCCTGCCAGAATTCGATCAACAGGGGATTTAGCCGGAACCCGGACCAGTGGGACGGCCGCGGCACCGTGCCGACCAGGTGCCGGGCGGTGTATTCGGCCACGCGCTTTTCCAGCGCGAAGCGGCTGTCCAGGGGACGGGACTGTTCGGAGGCCCAGGCGCCGATCTGGCTGCCGCGGGCCCGGGTGGCGAAATAGGCGTCGGCCTCCTCCGGCGTGGTCTGCGTCACCGGCCCCTCCAGGCGGACCTGCCGGCGAAGCGACTTCCAGTGGAACAGCAGCGCCGCCTTGGTATGACCCAGCAAATGCTGGCCCTTGCGGCTTTCGTAGTTGGTGTAAAACACGAAACCGGCCGGATCGTAGTCCTTGAGGAGGACCATGCGGGCCGACGGCGTCCCGTCAGGCCCGACAGTGGCCAGCGCCACGGCATTGGGTTCGTTGGGCTCGCTCTTGGCGGCCTCGGCGTACCAGTCCCCGAACAACGCCAGGGGGTCGGTTTTCTCCTTTATCATGACAGCCACAATATAGGGGGCCGCCGAAGCGTTCCACCACCGGCATCTTGTCCCAATGCCCATCCCCCGCTAAGAACAAGGGATGACCGTTGCTGCACAATTAATGGCCGGAAAAAAAGGCCTGATCATGGGCGTCGCCAACGAGCGCTCAATCGCCTGGGGTATCGCCAAGGCCTGCCATGACAATGGCGCCAAGGTCGCCTTCACCTTCCAGGGCGAGGCCCTGGAGAAACGGGTCCGGCCGCTGGCCACCTCGATCGGCAGCGACATCATCCTGCCGTGCGACGTGACCAACGCCGCCAGCATCGACGCCACCTTCGCCGAGATCGAGAAGCGCTGGGGGGAGCTGGATTTCCTGGTCCATGCCATCGCCTTCTCGAACAAGGATGAGCTCAAGGGCCGCTATCTCGACACCAGCCCCGAGAATTTCCAGCTCACCATGAACGTGAGCTGCTACTCCTTCACCTCGGTGGCGCAACGCGCCGTGCCGCTGATGAAGAAGGGCGGCAGCCTGCTGACGCTCACCTACTACGGCGCCGAGCGCGTCATCCCCCATTACAACGTCATGGGCGTGGCCAAGGCGGCG
>JAUXRT010000312.1 GCA_030681635.1 Reyranella sp. | reverse complement strand
GTTTCAGAACTTCGCCATAGAAGTGACTGACGTTCAGCACGACCGGCAACGCCGCCATGGCGAGCGGTAGTTGCAGGGTGGAGTAGGCGACCAGACGGTCGAACTTGACTTTTACCGGCGCGGCGGCGCCATGCCCGGTCGATCCTGCATTCACTCGAAAAAGCCTTCCTGTCACCGGGCGGCTTGGCGCCGCCCGTCTTTTAGTTGGCGACAGTTATATATGCCTGAAGTGTGCCTGCAATACGTCCGTCCGGCGGGTTTTGAAGCCTGCGGCACAGTAGGCGAGGTAATACCGCCACATCCGGCGGAAACGCTCGTCGAATCCCAGCTTCGAGACTTGGTCAGCCACCCGGTCGAAGCGGCCGAGCCAGGTCTCCAGGGTGCGGGCATAGTCGAGGCCGAAGCTGTAGGCCTCGGCGAGCTTCAGCCCGGCCTGGCGGCATTGCTCGCGCAGGCTGGACGGCGACAGCAGCATGCCGCCGGGGAAGACATAGGTCTGTATGAAATCCGGATGACGGCGGTAGCCCTCGAACAGGTCGTCGGCGATCACGATCGCCTGGACGATCGCCGAGCCGCCGGGAACCGAATGGCGTTTCAGTGCCGCGAAATAGTCGGGCCAGTAGCGCTCGCCCACCGCCTCGATCATCTCGATCGAGACGATGTGGTCGTACTTGCCTTGGATGTCGCGGTAGTCGCGGAACTGCAGGTCGACGCGGTCGGAGAGGCCGGCCCGCTGCAGGCGGGCCTGGGCATACTCGAGCTGCTCGCGCGAGATGGTGACGCCGGTGACGCGCATGCCGCGCCGCGCCGCCGCTTCGGCGAAGCCGCCCCAGCCGCAGCCGATCTCCAGGATGCTGTCGCCCTGGCGGGCGCCGAGCTGATTGAGGATGCGCTCGTACTTGGCGGCCTGCGCGGCCTCGAGCGCCTTGCCCTCGGCGCCTTCGTAGAGGGCGGACGAGTAGGTCATCGTCGGGTCGAGCCACAGGCCGTAGAATTCGTTGCCGAGATCGTAGTGGGCGTGGATGTTGCGCTTGGATCCCTCGCGCGAATTGTCGTGCCGGCGATGCAGCAGCTTCAGCAGCATGTTGTGGAAGACATTGGTGCGCGTGACGCGGCCCAGGGCCTTCTCGTTGTCGGTGAGCAGCGACAGCAGTCCCGGCAGGTCCGGCGAGTCGCACAGGCCGTCCATGTAGGCCTCGGCGAAGCCGATATCGCCGTCGAGCAGCACCCGCCGGAAGAAGCGCCAGTCCCTGATCTCGATCTCGGCCTCGCGTTCCGCCCGGTCGGGACCAAAGTGGCAAATCGTCCCGTCCGGCAATCGAACGGTCAGCCGGCCGGACGACAGGCGGGCGAGCGATTTGAGAACGAAGCGGGCGGCAAATGACATAGGGTCAGCGGCTCACGAGCTGCGGGGGCGGATCAGGCTTGCGATAAAATTTCGCCCGCTTTCGCCAGAGTTGCAAGGCCTGCCAATGGATCCGCACCATAACGCCCATGGTCATGGTCGGGTTGCACAGGAAGCGGCGCACCACCGCCCGATCTGCGAGCGGTTCGCGACGGCCGGCGACCGAGGTGGCCAGCATCAGGCCCTGGTCGTCGTGATAATTGACGTCGACGTGGGCGATCCGGTCGTCGAGGCGGAAGCGGAACTGGTAGTGACCGTCGACCGGCAGGAAGGGCGAGACATGGAACACCTTGTGGCCGTCCAGCCAGGTCTGCGGGCCGATGGCGCCATGGTCGTCGTGGTGCACGAGATAGCAGTGGCTCTCGCCGAAGGTATTGTTGACCGCGCACAGCACCGCCCGCAGCGCGCCGGTGCGGTCGCGGCAGAACCAGAAGCTCACCGGATTGAACACGTAGCCCAGCATCCGCGGCATGGTCATCAGCGTGACCTCGCCGTCGCAGGCCTCGGCCAGCCCGTGCTTGGCCAGGATCCTGTGCAGCCACGCCCTGAGGTCGCCGCCGTCGCGCGCGCCATGGTCGGCGCGGCGGAAGGAGACGAGGCCCGGGCGATCGAGTTTTAGCCAGCGACCTGCCGCGGTTTCGAGCGTGCCGAGATCGAGGCAGAGATAGGCAACGCGATAGCGAAAGGCATTTTCGCGCGGCCGCTGCCGTCGGTGCACGACAGTGGCGTCGACGATCGTGTGGGCGGTCTCCGACCCCCTCCGCCCCTGCGGGGCACCTGGCGGCTTTGGCCGATGCGGCCAAAGCCGCCAGGTGGCCGAAGGCCGGAGGGGGTCGAGAACGATCATGTCCGTGCCGCGACCGGCAATGGATACGGCTCGAGCATCGGCCGATCGGCCACGACGCGCGGCGGGTCGCCGATGCGGCGGTGCTCGTCGGGGCGCGGCCAGGGGCGGCGCACGTCGAGCTGTTCGGCCACGTCGAGGCCGGCCGACAGCGCATCCTCGTGGAAGCCGTAGCCGCAGTAGCTGCCGCAGAAATAGGTGTCGCGCACGCCCTGGATGGCATGCAGGCCGCGTTGCGCGCGGATGGCGGCGGCGTCGTACATCGGATGCTCGAAGGAAAAGCGCGCATGAGCGGTTGAGGGCGAGGGCGCGCGGCCGGGATTGACCGAGACGAACAGCGGCGTCTCGTCCGGCAGGTTTTGCAGCCGATTCATCCAGTAGGTGACGCTCACGTTCGCGGCCTCGGCTCTGCGGTCGGCGACGTAATTCCAACTCGACCACACGCTGCGCCGCCTGGGCATCAACGACAAATCGCCGTGCAGCCAGACCTCGTTCGAGGAATAGGCGAAGCAGCCGAGCAGGTCGCGCTCCGGACCGTCGGCATCCTCAAGTAACGCCAGCGCCTGGTCGGCGTGGCAGGCGAGCACGATCTTGTCGAAGCGATCCCAGTGACCTGACGCATCGCGGACTTGCACGCCGTCCAGCCCGCGGCGGATCGCGCGTGCCGGTGTCGCCAGCCGTGCCCGGGCGCGCAACGGCGAGACGATGCGCTCGACATAGGACCGGCTGCCGCTGCTCACCGTGCGCCACTGCAGTTGCGGGCCGATGGTGAGCAGCCCGTGGTTGTTGAAGAAGCGCACGAAGCTCTGGGCGGGATAGTCGAGCATGCGGCCGAGCGGCGTCGACCAGATGCACGAGGCCATCGGCACCAGGTAGCGGTCGCGGAAGGAGTCGCTGAGGCCGGCATCGTCGATGAAGTTGCCGATGGTGAAGTCGAGATCCTCGCTCTTGTCGAGGAGCTGCGGTGCCAGGCGGTTGAAGCGCAGGATGTCGTGGGTCATGCGCAGGAACGACGGCCGCACCATGTTGCGCCGCTGGCCGAGGTAGCCGCCGAAGGAACTGCCGTATTCGAAACGCCCCTCGTCGAGGCTGACCGCAAACGACATATCGGAGGTCTCGGTGGGCACGCCGAGATGGTCGAACAGCGCCACCAGGTTGGGATAGTTGAGCTCGTTGAAGACGATGAAGCCGACATCGACAGCGCGCGTACCTCCCGGCACGGGCGCGTCGACCGTGCAGGAATGCCCGCCGAACCGATCCTCACGCTCGTAGATCACAACCTCGTGCTTTCGGCTCAGCAACCACGCGGCACCCAGTCCGGCAACACCGGCGCCAATGACGGCGATCTTCATTCGAACCAACTCCCTCGCGTTCATAAGAGATACGTTGCGAGAGTCGGGACGGATGATGTGATGCCCCTCTCACCTAACCTCTCCCCCGGAGGGGGAGAGGCCCGGGCGAAGTAACCTTCGCCCTTTGGTGAGGGGGAGTCGCTACGTGCTCCGCCGGATCATCCTAAAAGCCCCCAGCGCACGCTCGCGGGCGGCGGCGTGGTCGACGATGGGCTGCGGATAGACGTCGGGCGGCGGCGGTTGCGCGGCGGTCCACGGCCGATGGATCGTCTTGGCCGGCAGGCCCGCGAGTTCGGGCACCCAGCGGCGCACATAGTCGCCATTGGGATCGAACTTCTCGCCCTGCAGGACCGGGTTGAAGACGCGGAAATAAGGTGCGGCATCGGCGCCGGTGCCGGCGACCCATTGCCAGCCGGCGGCATTGTTGGCCAGGTCGGCATCGACCAGCGTGTCCCAGAACCAGCGCTCGCCGATGCGCCAGTCGACCAGCAGGTCCTTGGTCAGGAAGGAGGCCGCGATCATGCGCACGCGATTGTGCATCCAGCCCGTGGTCCACAGTTCGCGCATGCCGGCGTCGACGATGGGATAGCCGGTGCGGCCGCGCCGCCAGGCTTCGATCGGCTCTTCCATGCCGTCGCCCGCCGCGTCGCTCGCCCACGGAAAGGCATCGAACTCGGGCCGGAAATTGCGCTGGGCCAGATCGCCATGATGGAAGAGCAGGTGATAGGCGAACTCGCGCCAGCCCATTTCGGCCAGGAATTTTTCCGTGGCCGCCGAATGGCCGCGCGCGATGGCGGCCTGCCAGATCAGGCGTGGGCTGATCTCGCCGAACGCCAGATGCGGCGACAGGCGCGAGGTCGCCTGGACCGCCGGCAGGTCGCGTTCCTCGCGGTAGCGCACGAGCGCCTCGTCGAGGAACTGCGCGAGGCGCGTGCGCGCTGCGGCCTCGCCCGGCGTCCACGCCGCCCGGAGGCCGCCGGCCCAGTCGGGCGCGCCCGGCCGCAATTGCCAGGTCGCGAGATCGTCGGTCCCGGGCCACTGGGACGGTGCGGGCAGGCTCCTGGGGGCGGGCAGCGGTGAATCCGGCGACCGCAAAGCCTGGCAGCCGCGCCAGAAGGCCGAGAACACCTTGTAGGAGTCCGGGCCGGCTGCCTTCACCTCCCATGGTTCGAACAGCAGGTTGCCTTTCAGGCCCTCCGCCACGATGCCGTGGGCGTCAAAAGCCTGCTTGATCCTGAGGTCGCGCTCGCGGGCGGCGGGATGGTAGGCGCGGTTCCAGTAGACCGACGTGGCGACGCACTCGGCCGCCAGGTCGGCCATGACCTGCTCGGCCGGGCCGCGCCGCAGGATCAGCCGCGACCCCAGCAGGCGCAACGAGGCGTCGAGCGCCTGCAGGCTGTGATGCAGCCACCAGCGCGAGGCCGCCCCGCGCCGCCGAAGGCCCTCGGTTTCCTCGTCCAGCACATAGACGGGAACGATGGCCTGGCCGGAGCCCAGCGCGGCAATCAGGGCCGGGTGGTCGGCCAGCCGAAGATCGTTGCGAAACCAGATGATGGATGCCGACATGGTCGGCATACGCACGGATTTGGCGGGTGGATCACTTCATCGGACCGCGGGCCTCCAGGCCCGCCTCAGATCATGAGCGAGCTCGGGCGGAGTAACCTCCGCCCTGAAGGCTCGCGGTCCCCATGAGCTAAGACCTCGGACAGACCGGCGCCTTGCGCATTTCCAGGCTGGCCAGGTCGGCGGTGACCGAGAGCAGGCCGGTCTCGACCGTCAGCCGGTCGAGCACGCCATTGTCGAACACCAGGGCCGTGACGCTGAAGATCGGCTTCGTGTCCTGGTTGCGGCCGCGCGAGAAATTCATGAACACCGGCCAGGACTTGCCGGGGGGCAGCGTCACCGGCTTGTCGGCCGGGCGGGCGCCGCGGAGCGTGGCGCGATCCTGTTCGGTGACCTCGACCAGGAAGACGTCGCCGATCACCTCGGGATCGAACATCAGGGCGGGGAAGGAGGCGGCCTTCGCCGCCAGCCGCTCGATCAGATGGCTGATGGCGGCCATCGGCAGCAGGGTGGGCGGCGGCAGCACGAACTGCGCGGGCGGGTTGGTGCCGAACACGATGTCGGCCTTCAGCTCACCGCCCTTCTCCCCACCCTGGCGCTGGATCTTGCCTTTGACGTCGCGCGTGGTGCCATTCTGCGTCTGCGCCAGCCCGTAACGGAAGGCGTTGCGTGTCTCCTCGCTGTCGAGCTTGGAGGCGAGGCTCATCTTCCACGAGGTGGTGAGCGCGATCTCGGTCTTGATGTCGCGTTTGAGGTGCCAGCCGGCGCAATCCTGTGTGAGGTCGTGCACGGCCGTGCCGATGCGCGGCGCGTTGGCCGCGGCGCCCAGGCGCAGCGTGTACTCGGCGCGATGCGGCTGGACTTCGGCGATCGCCGCCAGCGGCGACAGCACTGACGCGGCAACGAGGAAACTCACAACGGAACGCATGGCGGCACCTTGCGCACGGGGTCGGGGCCGGTC
>JAUXRT010000303.1 GCA_030681635.1 Reyranella sp. | reverse complement strand
GACTCCGAGCGGCCGTAGCCCATCGAGATCACCGGGATCTTGTCGACCGGCGCCTTTTCGGTGAGCGCGAAGGTGATGCCGGTGCTGAGCGGATTGACGAAGGCCGCACCGGTCGGGCCCTTGTTCTTGAGGCGCTCGTAGCATTCTACGCCACGGTCGGTTGCGTAGCCGGTGTCGCATTCCTCGTAGACGATCTTGACGCCGTTGATGCCGCCGTCGCGCTCGTTGACGAGCGTATAGTAGTCGGCCACGCCGTTGGCGAACGGGATGCCGTTCGGGGCGTAGGCGCCGGTACGATAGATCAACCCTGGGATGAACTGCTCGTTCTGGGCCTGGGCGGTCGACACGAGCGCCAATCCCGCCGCCGCGATCGATGCCCCCAGGAGCACTGCCTTGCGTAGTGTCATCGTGTTCCTCCTCAAAAATTGGGCGGTCCTTGCTGGCCTACCCTTGCGTGAAACCTAGCGGATCAGTGCGGGAACGGCCAGAGCCGGAGCTTCTCCTTGGCGACCGCCCAGAGCCGGGCGAGGCCGTGCGGCTCGACGATCAGGAAGAATACGATCATCGCGCCAAACACCATGAACTCGAGGTGGCTGAGGAGCGCGGTCGACATCCTGATGCCGAGCCAGCCCGGAAGCTGGTTGAGCACAATCGGGGTCAGTACGATGAAAGCCGCCCCCAGGAAGCTGCCGAGCAGCGAGCCCAGGCCGCCGATGATGACCATGAACAGGATCTGGAACGAGCGGTTGATGTCGAACGCCAGCGGCTCCCAGGCGCCCAGCCGCAGGAACGCCCACATGGCGCCCGCCACACCGATGAAGAACGAACTGACAGCGAAGGCGGTGAGCTTGGTCCGGAGCGGCCGGAAGCCGATGATTTCGGCGGCGATATCCATGTCGCGGATCGCCATCCACGAGCGGCCGATGTGGCCACGGACCAGGTTCTTGGCGACCAGCGTGGCCACGACGACGAGGCCCAGGATCAGCAGGTAGCGGTCGGCCGGCGTATCGACGTGCCAGCCGAAGACTTCCAGCTTGCCGACCGCGACCGAGCCCGACGGCGTGTAATTGGTCAGCCACTTCACGCGCGCGAACAGCCAATCGAGGAAGAACTGCGAGGCGAGCGTGGCCACCGCGAGATAGAAGCCCTTGATGCGCAACGACGGGATGCCGAACAGGATGCCGACGGCGGCGGCCATCAACCCGCCGAACAGGAAGACCACGATGAGGTTGTTCAGCTCCGGCACGCGGAGCCAGAGATTGTAGGCGGCGTAGGCGCCGACCGCCATGAAGCCGCCGGTGCCGAGCGAGACCTGCCCGCAATAGCCGACCAGGATATTGAGTCCGATGGCGGCCAGCGACAGGATCAGGAACGGGATCAGGATCTCGGTGTAGAGATAGGGCGAGGCCAGCATCGGCACGGCGAGGAAAGCCACGACGATAACGGCAAGCACGAACACCCGGTCCTGCAGGATCGGGAAGATCTGCTGATCGGCGACGTAGGTCGTCTTGAATTGGCCGGCCTCGCGAGAGAGCATCGGCTACACCCGCCCCCTCAAACTCGTTCGATAATGCGTTCGCCGAACAGGCCCTGCGGCCGGAACAGCAGGAAAACGAGCGCCAGCATGTAGGCGAACCAGTTTTCGATGCCGCCGCCGGCGAGATCGAACGCCTTCACCAGGATCGGCGCCAGGAACACCTCGGAAAGCTTCTCGCCGGCACCGATGATCAGGCCGCCGACGATGGCGCCCGGCACCGACGTGAAGCCCCCCAGGATCAGCACCGGCAGCGCCTTCAGGGCGATCAGCGAGATCGAGAACTGGACGCCGAGCTTGGCGCCCCAGATCAGCCCCGCGGCCAGCGCCACAAGGCCCGAGACCGTCCACACGATCAGCCAGATGGTGTTGAGCGGGATGCCGACAGACTGGGCCGCGGCATGATCGTCGGCGACGGCGCGCAGCGCGCGGCCGACCCTCGTCTTCTGGAAGAAGAGGGCAAGCACGAGGACCAGTGCCGCCGCGATGCCGGCGGCCACGAGATCGCCCGGGTCGATCAGCAGGCCGCCCGGAAACACGTTCTCGAACAGGAAGATCGGATCCTTGGGCAGGCCGAGATTGATCTTGTAGATGTCGCTGCCCCACAGGGTCTGGCCGAAGCCGTCGAGGAAGTAGGCGATGCCGAGCGTCGCCATGAAGAGAATGATGCCTTCCTGGTTCACGAGATGGCGCAGCACCAGCCGTTCGATCGCATAGGCGAGCAGGCCCATGATGGCCGCAGTGGCCGCGATCGCGAGCCAGATCGGCCAGGCGCCCTTGCCATAGCTGTAGGCGGCAATGCCGCCGACCAGCGCGCCTGCGACCGCCAGCATCTGCATCTTGCGCCGCTCGCCCGGCCCGGCGCCGCGCGCGACATACTCGCGCCACGCGTACCAGCCGACGAACGCCACCGCGACGCCCAGGATCGCCGCCGCCACGACGAAGTTGGCGAGATGGACTTCCTTATTGTCGATCTCGCCGCTCAGCCGCGCGATGGTGAGCGCCGCGAACAGCACCATGGCGCCCTGCGCGAAATTGAAGACGCCTGAGGCCTTGAAGATCAGCACGAAGCCCAGCGCCACCAGCGAATAGAGCACGCCGGTCAGCAGGCCGCCGATCAAGGTTTCGAGGAAGGGCCCTAGCATCTGTGCTCCCGTCAGTGGCCGACGCCGAGATAGGCGGCGACGACCGCCTCGTTGTTCCTGACCTCGTCAGGCACGCCGTCGCCGATCTTGCGGCCGTAATCGAGCACGACGACGCGGTCGGAAATGTCCATGACCACGCCCATGTCGTGCTC
>JAUXRT010000108.1 GCA_030681635.1 Reyranella sp. | reverse complement strand
CTCGTAGCCGAGGCTGCCCTGGACGGCGACCTGTCGCTGGGTCTGCGAGATGCCGCGATACGAATAGTCGGAGAAGAAGCCGAGGCCGAAGGCGAAGGTGCCGCCGAACGGCGCCTTCCAGGCCTCCTTCTCAACGGCCGGCGGTGTCGCCGGATCCGGTGTGCCTTGGGCAAAGCTGGTACCCGATGCACAGATTGTGAACAGCGCGATCCCCAAAGCGGCAAGTTTCTTAAGCAACACGACCACCCCCGATACATGAAAACTTCATTTCGCCAACGGGGCAGCAAGAGCTGTGCCAGCGGCCGGGAGAATGCCCGCTGCGCCTTGGCCGCGCCTTGGCATGGAGTTTGCTGCCCTTCGATCGAGCTTTGGGGGCGGGCGTTCCGCCCGGTGGAGGACAGCCGAAATGAAGATGGTCATGGCAATATTCAAGCCGTTCAAACTCGACGAGGTCCGGGATGCGCTGACATCGCTCGGCATCCAGGGATTGACGGTGAGCGAGGTCAAGGGATTCGGCCGACAGAAGGGTCAGACCGAGATCTATCGCGGCGCCGAGTACGCAGTGAGCTTCCTGCCGAAGGTCAAGATCGAGGTCGTGATCGACGACGCCATGGTCGAGCGTGCGGTCGAGACGATCCGCAAGGCGGCCGGCACCGGCAAGATCGGTGACGGCAAGATCTTCGTCCTGTCGATCGAGCAGGCGATCCGCATCCGTACCGGCGAGTCCGGGGCGGAAGCGCTGTGATCCCGCGCACCAACCCAAATAACTCAAGATCCGAGGGAAGAACGATGCGACTCAAGTTCAATACGGTGATGGCGGGCCTGGGGGCGGCCGGCACCTTGCTCCTCCCGGCCCTGGTACTGGCCGCTGACGAAAAGCCCAAGCTCGACACCGGCGACACCGCCTGGATGCTGACCTCGACGGCGCTCGTCCTGATGATGACCATTCCGGGTCTGGCGCTGTTCTACGGCGGCATGGTGCGCAAGAAGAACCTGCTCGCCACGGTCATGCAGAGCTTTGCCATCACCTGCATGATCTCCGTGCTCTGGCTGATCGTGGGCTACAGCCTCGCGTTCACGTCGGGCAGCACCATCGTCGGTGGGCTGAGCCGGGTCTTCCTGAGAGGCCTCACGCTCGACAGCGTCCATGAACTGGCCAAGACCATTCCGGAATCGGTGTTCATCTGCTTCCAGCTCACCTTCGCCATCATCACGCCGGCGCTGATCGCCGGCGCCTTCGCCGAGCGCATGAAATTCTCGGCGATGATGTGGTTCATGGCGCTGTGGTCGCTGATCGTCTACGCGCCGGTCGCCCATTGGGTGTGGGGCGGCGGCTTCCTCGGCGACTGGGGCGTCCTCGACTACGCCGGCGGCACCGTCGTGCACATCAATGCCGGCGTCGCCGGTCTGGTGTGCGCGCTCGTCATCGGCAAGCGCAAGGGTTTCGGCACCGAGAACATGGCGCCGCACAATCTGGTCTACTCGGTGATCGGCGCCTCGCTGCTGTGGGTCGGCTGGTTCGGCTTCAATGCCGGCTCGGCGGTCGGCGCCAGCGGCAACGCCGGCATGGCGATGGCGGTCACGCAGTTCGCTGCGGCGGCTGCGGCGCTCGCCTGGATGTTCGCGGAGTGGGTGACGCGGGGCAAGCCGTCGGTGCTCGGCATCATCTCGGGTGCGGTGGCTGGCCTCGTCGCCATCACCCCGGCCTCGGGCTTCGTCACGCCGATGGGCGCGCTGGTGATCGGCATCGTCGCCGGCCTGGTCTGCTTCTGGGGCGCCACGGGCCTCAAGAAGGCGATGGGCTACGACGACTCGCTCGATGCCTTCGGCGTCCACGGCGTCGGCGGCTTCGTCGGGGCGATCCTGACCGGTGTCTTCGCTGTCGAGGTGATTGGCGGCGAGGGCAAGAAGGGCCTGATCGACGGCAATGCCGGCCAGGTCCTGACCCAGCTCTGGGGCACGCTGGTCGTCA
This sequence comes from Reyranella sp., assembly GCA_030681635.1. GTDB lineage: Bacteria > Pseudomonadota > Alphaproteobacteria > Reyranellales > Reyranellaceae > Reyranella. The sequence continues at coordinate 1,117 of JAUXRT010000108.1, read as the reverse complement.
TCGCCTGGTGCGCCATCGGTACCTTCATCATCCTCAAGGTCGTCGATGCCCTGATCGGCCTGCGCGTGACCAACGAAGAGGAAATCGAAGGTCTCGACATCAATCTCCACGGCGAGACGGTCCACTAAGCCTCTCCGTCGATCCTGGGGAACCAGCCTCCTCCCTGGCTCCCTCTCGACCGCCGCTTCCGTGTCGCGGCGGCAACCTGAAGGCCCGGCGATTTGCTCGCCGGGCCTTAATTTATGTCTGAATTTGACGCCGCCGACGCCAGACGCCAGTCTAGGCCGACAAGCCGAAAAGGCAGGAGGGAAGCGTATGAAGCTCGTGTCCGCCATCATCAAGCCGTTCAAGCTCGACGAGGTTCGCGATGCCCTGACCGGCGTCGGCGTCTCAGGCCTGACGGTCAGCGAAGTGAAGGGTTTCGGCCGCCAGAAGGGCCAGACCGAGATCTACCGCGGCGCCGAGTACCTCGTGAGTTTTCTCCCCAAGGTCAAAGTCGAGATCGTGGTTGACGATGCCCAGGTCGAACGGGCCATCGAGGCCATTCAGAAGGCCGCGCATACCGGCAAGATCGGCGACGGCAAGATATTCGTCACCCCGGTCGAGCAGGCGCTGCGCATCCGCACCGGTGAATCGGGGTCCAACGCACTCTAGGTTTCAGGCACGACAACGCGACTAACAAGACTGCGCAAATAAGAAGACGACACGGGGGAAACAATGCTGAAGGCAATCGTGCGCACGGGGGTGCTGGCACTGTTTGTCGTGCCGGCCAGCACGGCTGCATGGGCGGCCGACAAGCCGCACATCGACACCGGCGACACCGCCTGGCTGCTGGTGGCCACGGCGCTGGTGCTGATGATGAACATCCCGGGCCTGGCGTTGTTCTACGCCGGCATGGTGCGCAAGAAGAACGTCCTGGCCACGGCCGTGCAGGCCTTTGCCGTTGCCGCTCTGGTGACCGTGCTGTGGTTCATGGTCGGCTATTCGCTGGCCTTCACCGACGGCGGCGCGCTGAACGGCATTATCGGGTCGCTGTCGCGGGCCTTCGGAGCCGGGCTCCTGGGCAGCGTCCACGAGCTCGCCAAGACCGTGCCGGAGAACGTCTTCCTGATGTACC
>JAUXRT010000302.1 GCA_030681635.1 Reyranella sp. | reverse complement strand
GACTGAATCTGGGAGAAATCTGGTGGTTGCAGGATTTGGCACTGTGGCTCCGCGACAAGAAGCGCTCCCGCTTTCTCCTGACAGCCCCCCCGTTGCGCCTGCCCGGCGCCGTCGGGTCGCCAGCAACACCAGTAGCTTCGGTCTGACTCTCGGGATGACCGGCACATTTCCGGCACTCGTCGCCGAAGGCCTGAAGAACGAGCGTTTTACCCTGCTGGATGTCGGCTGCTCCGGCGGCATCGAGCAGCAATGGCGGGTCTTCGAGCCGCGGTTGCGGGCGCTCGGCATCGACGCCAGCGAGGCCGAGTGCCGCCGGTTGGCAGCCTGCGAGACCAACCCCGATATCGAATATCTGGCCGCCTTCGTCGGCCGACGGCCTGACAAGATCGTCGACCTCTCGGCAGGTCCGGCCGCGCCGCTAATCATGCGGATGCGCGACCGTCTGAGCTTCATGCGTACCCGGGAGATCCGCGAGGCGCGCCTCAAGGGCGCCTCCGCCGAGGAGCAGTTCCGCAACAACGCCTGGGAGATGACGGGCCTGGCGGACCCTGCCAAAACGGTGGTCGTTCCCGGCCTGCTCGCGTCGCGCGGCCTGACGGACGTCGATTACCTCAAGATCGACATCGACGGCGTGGACTACGAAATCCTCCGCTCGTTCGACGGGCGCTTCGAGCCCCTTGGCTTGCTGGCGGTCCAGCTCGAGGTCAACTTCATCGGGTCCGGCGCGACCGACGAACATACGTTCCACAACACCGACCGTTTCATGCGCCGCCAGGGCTTCGACCTGTTCCGCCTCGACGTGCGCACCTATTCCACGCGCGCTCTCCCCTCGCGCTACGTCTGGCCGACGCCGGCCGAGACGCTGTCGGGGCGCCCGTTCCAGGGCGAGGCCTACTATGCCCGGGACATTCTGGGGCCCAAGGGCGCGGAATGGGCCAAGCAGCTCAGTGCGGAAAAGCTCGCCAAGCTGGTGGCCGTCTTCTCGGCCTGGAACATTCCCGATGCCGCGGCCGAGCTGCTCCTGGGTCTGCGCGGCCGACTCTCGACGGTGTTCGACATCGATGCCGGCCTCGACCTCTTGGCAGCGCAAACCCAGGTTGGCGTGAAGCGGCCGCTCAGCTACCGCGAATACATGGCCAAGTTCGAAGCCGACGCGGCGGCCTTCTACCGACCCGAGGGTGACATCCCGATGCGCGAGCGGTGGAAAGCGGCCTGGAACGGCTTCTGGAAGCCTCGCCTGCAGCGCTAGGCTTTCTTCTCCCAGCCACCGCTGTCCGTCTGCTGCCAGTACGCCATGGCGTGGCCGGCGGCCTTGTAGACCTTCCAGCGCTCCCGGGCATCGGCCACCGCGGCATCGTCACGGCCATCGAACAACTCGAAGCAACGCTTGTAGTCGGCCACCCGCTCGGATCGGGCATTGTCGGCCACGAAGAGATAGCCCGCCCCGTTCGGATTCTCGTCGAGATGCGTCAGCCACACAGGCTGACGATCGGCATCGCCGTCGCGGGCCGCGCCATGCGGCAGGAAGCCGTTGGGATCGAAGGTCCAGAGATGGGTGTTGAGTGCATCAACCCGCTCCGGCGACCCCAGCATCACGACAGCCCGCTCGCCCGCCTGCAGGGTCTTGGCCAGCAGGCGGGGCAAGGTGTCCTCGAGCGACGATCGGGTCAGGTGGTAGAAATTGACCTCGGTCGCCATGGGATTCCCTAGCGTTCGTAGTTGTCGGCGATCAGCCGGTCGAGCAGACGGACACCAAAGGCCGTGGCGCCCTTGGGCGTGGTATTGTCGCCCTTGCCCGACCAGGCGACACCCGCGATGTCGAGATGGGCCCAGGCAACGCCATCCTGCACGAAGCGCTGCAGGAACTGCGCGGCGGTAATCGAGCCGCCGTCGCGGCCGTTGCTGACGTTCCTCATGTCGGCGATATCGGAGTCGATCAGCTTGTCGTACTTCGGCCCAAGCGGCATGCGCCACAGCTTCTCGCCGATCGCCGAACCAGCCACGCGCAACTTGGTCGAGAGCGGCGTGTTGTTGGAGAACAGCCCGGCCCGCTCATGCCCCAGCGCCACGATGATGGCGCCGGTCAGCGTCGACAGCTCGACCATGGCCTGCGGCTTGAACTTCTCCTGGGCGTACCACATGGCATCGCACAGGATCAGGCGGCCTTCGGCATCGGTGTTGATGATCTCGACGGTCTGGCCCGACATCGAGGTGACCACGTCGCCCGGACGCGTGGCATTGCCGTCGGGCATGTTCTCCACCAGAGCGCAGACGGCCACCACATTGGCCTTGGCCTTGCGGCCGGCCAGCAGGCGCATTGCCCCGGTGACGGCGCCGGCGCCGCCCATGTCCCATTTCATGTCTTCCATGCCGCCGGCCGGCTTCAACGAGATGCCGCCGGTGTCGAAGGTGACGCCCTTGCCGATCAGCGCGACCGGCTTCTGCCCCTTCGGGCCGTTCATCCAGCGCATCACCAGGAGCTGCGACTCGCGTTCACTGCCCTGCCCGACGGCCAGCAGCACGTTCATGCCGAGCTTCTTCATCTCGGCCTCGCCCAGGATCTCGACTTTGACGCCGAGCTTGGTGAGTTCCTTCGCCCGCTGCGCAAAGGAAACGGGATAGAGGACGTTGGCCGGCTCGCTCACCAGATCGCGGGCGAAGAACACGGCGTCTATGGTGGGCTCGAGCTGGGCGTAGGCCTTGCGGGCCTCAGCCGGCCCCGCCAGCACCACCGTGATCTGCTCCAGCGACGGCTTCTGCTCCGGCTTGTCCTTGGTCTTGTACTTGCCGAAGCGGTAGTTGCGCAGGCGCGCGCCCAAAGCGATGTGGGCGGCGATCTGGCCCGGCGACAGCCGGCCGCCCTTTACGGGGTCCACAACCACCGTCACGGCTGTCTGGCCGGCCGCATTGGCCTCAGCCGCCACCAGTCCGCCCAGACCTTCCGCAGTGCGAGCATCGAGCTCGCGGCCCTTGCCGACACCCAGGAGGATCAGGCGGGCCACGGCACCGGACTGGCCCAGCAACGTCAACGTCTGCCCCTTGGCCCCGGAAAAGCGGCTGGCGCCCATGGCGCGCGCGACCGTCCCCCCGCCCTCGGAATCGAAAACCTGGGCTGTCGCCAACAGCTGTTTGTCGGCCGCCACGAACACGGCCACATTGCCCGAGAAGGCCTTCGGGAAGGCCGAAAATTCAACTTTCATTCGATTCCCTCGCTATTTGACGGCGATTCTTCACCCCTGCGGCGCTACCGCGCAAGCAGCGATTTGCGCCCAATGAATGCCAAATTCGGGGTGGCGTCCCGTCGCGGCCAACAGTATCAGTACCGGCCCTCAAAACGGGAATGGAAATGACCTCAGCCTCTTTGCCTCGCGTCTCAGTCGTCGGCCTCGGCAAGCTCGGAGCCCCCCTTGCGGCGGTGCTCGCCAGCCGCGGTTTCAGTGTCATCGGCCTCGATGTGAACAAGACGTTCGTGGATGCCATGAACGCCGGCGCGATGCCGATCGTCGAGCCGCAGCTCAACGAATTGATTGCCGCGAACCGGGAGCGCCTGTCGGCCACCATGGACGCCAACGAGGCGATCCAGAAGAGCGACGCCAGCTTCGTGATCGTGCCGACGCCGTCGGACAGCACCGGCTTCTTTTCCAACCGCTTCGTACTCCAGGCCATGGAGACTCTGGGCAAGGCGCTCAAGGCCAAGAAGGGCTACCACATGGTGGTCATCACCAGCACGGTGATGCCCGGGACGACCGACACCGAGATCAAGGCGGCGCTGGAGAAGGCTTCGGGCCGCAAGGTCGGGCCGGATCTCGGCCTTTGCTACAATCCGGAATTCATCGCGCTCGGCAGCGTCGTGCGCGACATGCTGTTCCCCGACTCGATCCTGATCGGTGAGAGCGACTCCAAGGCCGGCGACATGCTGCAGACCATCTACCTGCAGATGTGCGAGAAGAAGCCGCCCGTGCAGCGCATGAACTTCGTCAACGCCGAGCTGACCAAGATCTCGGTCAATACCTACGTCACCACCAAGATCTCCTACGCCAACATGCTGGCCGACATCTGCGACCGTATTCCCGGTGCCGACGTCGATGCCGTGACCAAGGCGCTGGGCGCCGACACCCGCATCGGCGCCAAGTACCTGAAGGGTGCGATGGGCTACGGCGGCCCCTGCTTCCCGCGCGACAACGTGGCTTTCGCCGCCTTCGCCCGCAAGATCGGCGCCCGCGCCGACGTGGCCGAGGCAACCGACCGCATCAACAACTACCAGATCGACCGGCTGTCCGGCCTCGTGGCCAAATTCGCCAGGACCGGCACCCGCATCGCCATCATGGGCCTCTCCTACAAGCCGCAGACCCCAGTGGTCGAGGAAAGCCACAGCGTGAAGCTGGCGGCCAAGCTCGCCGACGCGGGCTATGTCGTGGTCGTACACGACCCGCTGGCCCAGGATGCGGCCATCGGGGTGCTGGGCGACAAGGTGGTGGGTGCCTCCTCGATCGAGGGCGCCGTTCGCGAGTGCGACCTGCTGATCGTTGCCACCGGCTGGCCGCAGTACAAGGACATCGACCCGGCCTGGTGCAAGCGCAACAACGACCACCGCCTCACCGTGCTCGACCTCTGGCGCACCCTGCCCGCCGACAAGTTCGCCGATGTGGCGGACGTGCTCTATCTCGGCTCGGGGCGTTAGCACCGGCACCGCTGAAGCGGTCTCCAAACGCCCTTCCAGGAAAGGGGGGCCGCGACGGCTTGCACAATCCAACCCATCTGGCAGAAGGTGCCGATGGCGGGGTTTAAGAACAGCACAACGGCTGCAACGCCGTCATGGGGAAGAACCCCGGGAATCGCCGGGTCGTCTGGCGGTCAGCTGTTCGACCTCTCGACCATCTTCGCCCTGTCGATGGCGGTGTTCGTCGCACTGATCCTGTGGTTCGACAATGCCCAGGGCATTACCAGCAACGGCGTCTTCAAGGCCGTGACGATCAAGGCCTGGGTCGCGGACTCGGCCAATGCCTCCCTTGAGACGTCGAACTATCTCTACTACCCGGTCATGGCGCTGTTCTGCCGCCTGCTCGATGTGATCGGTGTCTTTCCAGGCGATCCGCGGCACCAACTCACAATCATAAACGCCTTCAGCGCCGCGCTCTGCCTCTGCATCGTCTATCTCCTCGTGCGGCAGCTCACCGGTCGCCGCTCCATCGCCTGGGCCGCCGCGGCCTTCCATCTCGCCGGGGCGTTCTTCCTGAACCTCGCCATCATCAACGAAGACATCATGCCGTCCTACACGCTGATGTTCGCCTCGATGGCGCTGGCCAGCCTCTGGTTCGTTCGTCCGACGGCACGGCGGGTCGCCCTGGTGGCTGCTCTCTTCACCATCGCCTGGCTGTTCGAATGGCGGCTGATGTTCCCCACCCTGCCCGCCATGCTGCTGGCGCTCGCAGTGAGCCCCGGCCGGCCCCTGGCGAGGCTCGGGTGGATCGCCCTCTTCCTCGGCGCGATGGTCGGCTTGGCCCAGGTCGCGGTGTGGCTGTGGGGGCCGCAAAACGGCAACCCCGGCCCAGTCCTGAGCCTGCTTTGGACGGGCAAGGGCACGGCAGAGGGCTGGGCGGGCTTCTCTGCCGTCAAGGTCGAGCTCCTGTGGGCCGGCATAGCCCAGTATCTCGCGGGCGGCGCCAATATTGCCGATCCGGCGTCCCTGCAGCCGATCATGCGGGAGATGCTGGCCACAACGTTCTGCATCGCTGTCATCGCCGGCCTTTCCCTGCTGATCCTCTGGCGGGACCGCGGCTCACCCCAGGCGAGGGTCCTGGCGGCCGTCTTCGGCGTCACTTTCGCCGTAGGCGAGGTGATGAACCTCTATTCCCAGCCGCAGGATCCGCAGATGCAGATCAATGTCATGGCCTGGCTGACCATCGGCTGGGCTCTGATCCTTACGGTCGCAGTGCCCTGGCGCCCCCTGCCAGTCCTGGGCGGTGCGATGGCGTTGGCCCTGGCGCTGTTTGCGTACAATGCCTCCAGACTCGCGCCAATGCGAGGCACCGATGCGGCCTGGAGAGAGGCGCTGCCGCGGATAGAGCGCAATGTCGACCCGACCCGCACCGTCTTCCTGCTGCATGGCTTCGAGGCGGATGTCTCAGAGTTGTTCTACGCCTGGGGCGGTGACTGGACCTACTTCGACAAGCTCGGCCCCGCCCCCGCCGCCAAGCCGAAGTTCAAATTCCTGGCACTGGTCAACGGCCCGCTTCACAAGCCGAGCGCCACGGGCGAGGAACTGGCCAAGAATCTCAAGGGGCAGATCGAGCGGGTCATGGACCTCGGCTACGAGGTAGTGGCCAACGTGGTGTGGACCTGGAGCGAAGCGCAGGTCGAAGCGTCACTGGCCACGGTCGCGGACAAGGAAAAGGCCAAGGGACTCTATCGCGCACTGCACGAGAATTTCACCGCGACACCGACCTTCTCCGATCCGACAACGGGCCCGTATTTTCGACTGCAGCGGCGATAGGCGTCGATTGTAAGCCGATCAGGCCGCTTCTCGAAGCGTGATGTGTTGGATCGTAAAGTTGCTTTGCCTGTCCTCGTGGCGATTCCGAAATACCAAATGCTTTGGCCTGCCGGCAAACCGCAGCGTCAATGTCTGGGTATCTGGCGAACTGTCCAAGACGAGTTCTGAGTCGGGCAAATGATTGTTCTCCTCGTCAGTCAACCCAATCCCGATCACGCCGTGCTTAACTGCAACAACGACGTCAATCTCATAAGGGCCCGTCAATGCATCAACAAAAGGTATCAGGTCGACACGGGCGATTGGATGAAAGGCGCCTTTCGGTCCCGTAAAATTCAAGCCGTCGCGTTCCCCGGCCTCGAAGATCACTGGCCCTGGAATTTCGACGAACTTCCGCGTGTCTCTCCCCATACCGAGGTACTCGAGATCCACCCAGCGTTGATCACGTGAGCGGAGATCGAAGTCCAGCACGGTCTTGAATGTGGCGGGATGCAGGCGCTGACGAATTTTCTCCATGCCGTACCATTCCACCCACGGCGTGCGTACGCCGTCGGTCCGCTCGCCCCACTTGTCAAAGGACATCGATCCTTCGCGGATCCATCTTTCGCGGGGATAGACAAGCTCGATCCATCGTCCGCCGACCTTAAGCAAGCGCAGGGCATTGAGCGCTTCCCGACGGGCAATGTCATAGGGGACGTGGTGGATCGATCCTACTACCAAGATCGCGTCGTAGCCTGCGGTCAAGGCATCGAATGATAGGTCTTCTCCGATCAGGTGAAAAGTTGCCTCGATTCCCTTGAGCGAGGCCACGCGGCGGATGGTTTCAAGGTTGGTCGGCACGATATCGGCGAAGGTCCAATGAGCACCCAGCGCAGCCATGGGTATGCCATCTACGCCGGCGCCGGACCCAATCTCCAGGATGCGTTTGCCGGCGAAGAAATCTCGATAGAGAGGTCCGAACCATGCCATGGCCCCTGAGGCGCGTCGCTCAGCCATGCCGTTCCATGTTGCCAGGAACTCTTCATCCGGCAGCCCCAACAAGCCGGTCGAGAACACACGCCCGTCCGTGTCATCACCGCCGGGCACCTCTCGCCATTTGTCTCGGTATTTTTCCAAAGCGCTCATATTCTGCCGACCCTACCCTAATCCGTTGCCGTCACACGTCTTGTGACCAGCTTAAGAACTGCTCCTGAATACCCAGAGCTTCATCAAGATGTAGCCAATGATCGCGAAGGCGGCGCAACTCGCCAAGACACCGACCTCGCGCGGCAACCCGAAGCCTCCGCACAGGACGGCCACCATCGCGTAAGACATCACCAAGTTTATGCTGTGGGTTACCAGAAACTTCAGGATCTCGCTGTGGCTGGTCGCTGATCCGGCACGAAAGACGAATGTCTTGTACGCGAGGAACGCAACCGGGATACCGGCCAGGTAGGCAAGGGTCGAGGACACCTGCTTGCTAAACGGCAACAGCCACATGAACAGCAGCGACAGGACAGCATAAAGCAATGTGTTGCCACCGCCGACGATGAGAAAGCGCAAGATGGGCGATGCCAGGGCCGAGCGCGCCAGGGCGACCAATGCAATGGGCCTCGGGGCAGGCATTTCATCCGTCTTCACGGCCATGACTTCCACGGCGCCTTGCCAGAAGCCCACAGATCTTCCAGTTCGCGCTTGTCGCGTAGGGTATCCATCGGTCTCCAGAACCCAGTGTGCCGGAAGGCACGCAATTCGCCGTCGGCAGCCAGCCTCTCCAGAGGCTGGCGCTCCCAGATCGAGCTGTCGCCATCGACGTACTGAAGTGCTTTGCGATTGAGCACGAAGAAGCCGCCGTTAATCCAACCCATCTCGTTATCCGGCTTCTCGTGGAACCTCGAGACGCTCTGATTGCCATCGATGTCGAGAATGCCGAATCGTCCAGGGGAAGGAACGGCGGTGACGGTGGCGGTCTTGCCGTGCGTAGCGTGAAACGCCACCGACGCCTTGATATCGACGTCCGATACGCCGTCGCCGTAGGTCAGGCAGAAGGTATCGCCGTCGATGTACTCCGCGACTCGACGCAGGCGCCCCCCTGTCATCGTCTCGAGACCGGTGTCGACCAGCGTCACCTTCCAGTCGATATCGCTGGACGACAAGTAGGTCGTTGCGTTGGCCTTGAAATCGAACACGACGTTGGAACTTTCGAGCAGGTAGTTCGCGAAATACGACTTGATCGATGCGCCCTTGTAGCCGCAGCAGACGATGAAATCCTTGAGGCCATGTTGGGCATAGATCTTCATCACGTGCCACAGGATCGGCCGGCCGCCGATCTCCACCAGCGGCTTGGGCCGGATGTCCGTCTCCTCCGACAGGCGCGTGCCGTATCCCCCGGCCAGGATCACCACCTTCATTCGCGCGCCTCGCCGATTTCGAACACCCTGTTTTTCATGCTCTCGACCCCGCCGCTTATGGTGCGTTCGATCACGACGAACGGGTGACCCCGAACGTTCTCGGTCACGCGAGCGAGGTATTCTCCGAGCACGCCCAGGAACGCCGCATTGAGGCCAACCGTGAAGAGTTGCAACAGCACCATCGTCGTGAACCCGGCCGCGATGGTCTGCCAGTGTATCGCCCAGTAGATGATATAACCGACAGAGACGATTCCCGACAGACCACACAGCGCAAAGCCGAACAGCGTGATGTAGTGCAGGGGCACCGTTGACTGGCTGACCACTCCGTCGATGCCCAGCCGCACCAGCCGCAGGAAGTTGAACTTGGTGGACCCCGCGGTGCGCGGCGCGCGATCGTATGCAATGCCGATCTGGCGATGGCCGAGGCCGGCGATCAGGCCGCGGAGATAGGGATTCTTGTCCTGGATGGTGCGCAGATGCTCGATGATCGAGCGGTCGATGAGGCGGAAATCGCCGGCATCCTTCGGCAGATTGACGTCGCTGATGCTGCGGATAAACCGATAATAGAGCTTGCGGGACGCCTCCATCAGTCGGGCCTCGTCGCGCCGACGCCGGACTCCGTAGACGACCTTATAGCCCTGTTCCCAGTATTCGATGAACTGGGCGATCATTTCAGGAGGGTCCTGCAGATCGGCATCGACCTGCACCGCGGCATCCCCCCGCGCCAGCAGGAAGTTGGTCAGGATCGAGCGCTGATAGCCGAAATTGCGCGAGAACCGCACGACCCTGACGCGCGGGTCCGACTTCGCTTCTTCGGCGAGGCGCTCGTAGGTCGCGTCTTCGCTCGCGTTGTCCGTGAACAGGAACTCGAAGTCATGTTCCGGCTGTGTTGCACAAAACGCCCTCAGCCGGTTCATCAGAGACGCGAT